>CAJGEA010000022.1 GCA_904502015.1 uncultured Clostridia bacterium
CGCGGATGTACGGCTTGCCTGCTTTGCTCATGCAGGCGACGACGAGATCGGTATCCGTGATATAGCCAAGGCCTGTGACCTTGTCGATATCGTCTTTACGATACCTTGTTACGGAATACACTACTTTTTTCATTTTGGATTACCTCCTGATTTTTTATTTTGCCTTTCGGCAGGGTCAGGGGAGCATAGGTCGGTGCTCGGAACGCCCATTTCGGCTATCGCCTGCAGATGTCAACGAGAGGTATTGACGACTTTCGGTTCACGAAAAAATATTGCTTTTGGATATAGAAAAAACCAGGTATCGCTACCTGGCTGTTCTATATCTGTTTTCATTTTTCGGTGATATTTTTTCACGTTTACATCTGCGAGAGCTATGCTACACTGGACACAACGAAAGGCTAAAAAATCAGGGATGATATATGATAATGCTTATACTGACTATTGTGCAATTCTTATTTATATGGTATAATAAGATGTAAAGTAATGTTGTAGAGAATTGATTCAATTAAAAATCGCATGGTAAAGCAGACAGGAGGCAACATATGACATCTCATACGCAGCGAGACGGGAATCTCGATAGACTAACAGTAAAAAAACTTAGTAATCCTTTTTCCACCGGTGGTGGCGGCGAAGATTTTGAGCACCGCGTTCAAGCAACATTTTTACTTGCTCTTTTGGTAAAAGGTTTTTCTCCTTTACTAGACTTACCTGTAACCTCACTAGATTTTCAGGCCAAAAGACTCGATAAAGATATAGATGATATTGTAGTGACAGCTTGTGCAGAATCACGTTCAGCAAAGCTGTTGTGCCAAATAAAACACGGAATAACTTTAGGAGACAATCCAACTTTCAAAGAAGTTATTGCCGCTGCTTGGAGCGATTTTAACAAAGAAACATTTGATCCAAACGCTGATAAGATTGTTTTGATTTCAGGTTCAGTGCCTAATGCAAATTCACTTCGTTTTATTCATGATCAAGCCAATGGCGCATCGAGTGCTAGAGACTTTTTAAATAGAATTCAAACTTCGAATTATTCTAGTGACATCAATAGAGAGAAACTAGATGTAATAAAAAGAAATTTATCACTGGCAAATAATAAACAAGATGTTACTGACGAACAACTATGGGCGTTCTGTAAGATATTTACAATTCTCATTTTTGATTTAGACTATGAAAGTAGCATTAATGATTTTTTGATCCGCTCCTTAATAGCATCTAATTGTAAAGATGATGCGATGTTAGTATGGGCATTACTTATAGATTGGGCAAGCAGATATGATAAAAACGCTAGGCATGTTACAATAAGTAGTATACCTGATTTCATAAAAGAAAAATTCATTAATGTAATTGATTTTCCTGAGATAAAAGAATTGCCTCGTGATTATTCGGATGACTCCTTTTGGGCGAAGATCGCTTTGGTGGGGGAATGGAATGAAAAGAATAGCAATGATAAAGAGTTGTTGGCAACTTTATTGGAAACGGATTATTCGGATATCCGCCGAAAACTCCAGGAAGACTCTCTGCAGCCTAATCCCAATGTCTCGTTCATGGACGGTATATGGCATATAAATCATAGACGTTCTGTAATTAAATCATGCTCAAAAACTTTTTTTGACGATATTATCAAGAAAGCCTTTGAAGTATCGAAAGCAGTCCTAAAAGAAAAGGATAAGCGTATTAAAGAAAACGGTGTTTTTGATTGGCTGACTCCGGAAGGCGGTGCATTTGATTATTCTGATGCACTTAGGAATGGATTGATTCACGGTTTAGCGATAATCTGCAATGTTGGGCTGCAGACATCTTGTTCGCCGGGTCTTATTGCTTCAGAGGCAAGAGACTTAATTCGTACAGTTTTTAGTGAAGCAGATAAAAACGTCTGGATGAGTTTGGATTCGCATTTGCCCGTGATAGCAGAAATATGTCCAGAAGCTTTTTTGGATTGCTTAGAGAGGCAAATCGTAACATCTCCTGAAAGCATTGAAGCATTATTTCCCAAGGCTAATGATAACCAAATATTCTCTCGAAATTTTATATGTTCAGTATTATGGTCAGTAGAAGGATTGGCTTGGGATGAGAATTATTTAATTAAGTGCATTAGGATATTGGGGCTGTTGGCGAGTTTGAAATACGAGAAAACTAATTATTCCAACACTCCAACAAATTCAATTATCCATATTTTGCTCCCGTGGCATATCCAAACAATGGCATCTGTTGAAAAACAGAAGTCTGCACTTGTGGCGTTACAACGCGAATGTCCAGCAATTGCTTGGATGATCACCACAAGACTGCTTCCTTATGCTATCCGCATGACGGGGGGAACGCATCGTCCTCGATATATTCTACCTAATTTACCTAAAGAGATTAAGCTTTCGAATCAAGATATTGCATCTTTATATCAGTACTACTCTCAACTAGCCCTGTCTCTTGCTAAAGAAAATTATGAAAAAATGAAAGATTTGTTATCCGACTTTGATCATATGGGACGAGAAAACATGATCGAATTTCTTTCTTTAGTCAATATGAAGGCAGTAAATTGGGATGATTCTCAAAAATATCCATTTTGGAAAGCATTCAGTATTAAACAGCAATGGATAACCCAGCGCTCGGAAGATGAAATAGATTCATCCATGATGGAAATATTGGATTCCAGCATTGCTGTGACAGCTCCGACCGATATACGATATAGTTATCGGTTGTTGTATGAATCGGGGTATATTGATTATGATGCAGATGATCAATTCGAAACAAAGTGGAAAGCCAAACGAAATAAGCAAAGAGAGGCAGTTTATGAGATATTTACAACCTTTGGTATAGATTCAGTTGTTGAATTTGGAACGGGTCTCGATCAATCTGCGTGGGTTGCTCAACATTTAGGCATGAGATTAAGTGAAGACGAATTTAGCAGGCTTATACAACTTTGTTATGATAAAAAATTAGATAAGGCATTCTTTGCTTCGGTCATTTATGGTTATGTAATAGTAAAAGGCCCTGAGGTTTTATTTTCAACAAAATTAGATACCTATGAAGCAAATTATGTGGCTTGGGTTTTGTCACAAGCCAGTTTGTCAATGCGGTTATTTGAAATTGCTGAACAAATCTTACAAGAAAACTTGGATCTGTTTTGGAGTGCTATTCATATCCCCCGCTTCGGTTTAGACGATGGTGTTGATTTGGATTTTGTTTGGAAACACTTAGTGAAAGTAGAACGATATGCCGCTGCTGTCAATTTGTTCGGGATTTCTGCTGAAAAATGCAATATCATTCATACGGAGTTATATGAAGTTTTGATTAAAGCTGCAACTACGGAAAGCAAGGACGAGTTGGATCCGGATGCAGTTTTCAATTTAATTGACTTGCTTCAACAAGAGAGAAGCATAAGCATAAAAGACATTTCGGAAATTGAGATGATTTATTTGCTGTGGCTTGACAGTCGTTCTCCGGTAAAACCTTTGGCTATACGTTATAGACTTGCAAACGAACCTGAATTTTTCTGTGAACTTATTAAGCTTTTTTATAGAAAAAAGCATTCAGATGCTCATGAAGAACCTATTTCTGAGCATGTCGGGAAGCGGCTATATCATCTAATATTCGAATTTTGTGTTGTGCCAGGAACAGATTGGGATGGGTGCTATCATGAAGATGTATTTACAAATTGGATGACTTACTGTAAAAAGTGGGGAAAAGAAGAAGATCGAGAAGAAGTGCTCCTTCAAACGATAGGTCAAGGTCTTTCGCACGCAAGAAAACTTGACGACGGTTTGATAGATGAGTTTATTATCAATGAATTGAACAAAATTGAAAATGACGAAATGAGACGGGGTTATTGTATTGGAGTATTCAATCAAAGAGGGGTTGTGACAGTAGATCCCGAAGGGAAACCGGAACTGCAATTGGCAAAAAAATATAACGAGATGGCCGAAAAAGTCGAATCTATGGGGTATGCGAAATACGCCGAAGCCTTACGTAATATCGCAACTGGTTATACAAATGAAGCAATGCGTTATATTAAGGAGCATCAACACATACAAGAAATGCATAAAAGAAAAGATGATGATTAAACAAACTTTTTCAGTTGTCTAGACTGCAAAACACAATAGGCCCGACAATTCTCAGATCGAGGATTGTCGGGCTTATTACATATTGTATACTACTTTGGCCTCACGAATAAGTAATAATGAGCGATAAAGCAGTCATAACTGATATTGTTAGGCTGTATGGATTAAGCGGATAGGGATTTTGCATAACGCAGAAATGAAAAAATACTAATGAAACACCTCACTAACCCACAGGGGGAATTTAATAGGTGGGGCGATAAGTCAAACTAAAAAACCTTACTAATTCGTTCACAATTCGTTTGGAATTTCGAACGTTCGAATTAGTAAGGTTTGGTCGAAGTGGCGGGACTCGAACTCGCGGCCTCCAGTACCCGAAACTGGCGCGCTACCACCTGCGCTACACCTCGATTTACCATGATATTATAGCACATCGAGGTTGGTTTGTCAACCCGTTTTCGGAAAATATCCGCGCTGCGGTGCTTTTGTTTCACGTTGGTTACCGTTTTTGCAACCTACCCCTGCCGCAGTGGCAGGGATATTGTCGCATTTTACCGCAGGCGGAGCAGGCAGTCCGAGGTGATGAGGTTCTCGCGGTTGCACACGATCAGAACCCGCTCACAGCCGTACTCGGCGGCGAGGGCAGTGAGGTCGGTCTTGTCGCCCGTAATATTGACCATCACGAGGTCGAAATGGCGGGCAAGGAAGGGCGTCATGGTGTTGGCAAACGAGTCCTTGGCGATGAGCAGGCGGGGGCGGGCCTCGCCGTTCTCGGACGCTACGGTGTCGGTGACGGTCAAAATGCTTCGCGCTTCACCGAGGAACGCGCTGTACTTATCCTTTTCTCCGAGGTAGCTTTCCACGATAAAACCGCGCTCGGTGATGGGGGTGCCGTCACCGTTTTTCACCGCAAAGCGGTCGTCCGAGCCGTCCTTGGCGCTCCAGATCTCCAGCTCGTCGGGGGCGATGAAATACAGCCCCGCGCGGGAGTAGGTCGTGCCGTAAAAATCGGTGACGGTTCGCACATCAAAGGCATCGGCAGGGATGATCTCATCTGCCATTCCCCAAGCGGTCAGGGTGGCGGCGTAGGCGGTGTAGGCGCCCTTGGTCGTCCAGTGGTGGTCGGTGCGGTAGTAGACGTACTCGCCCGCATCGTAGGCTTGACGGAATGTGTCAAGCAGATTGATCTGCTCTACCTGCGCACCGTCCAGCGCGTCGGTGACGGTGCGGTCGAGGGAATCCGAGAGGTCGCTCGGGTAGTCGAAGGCCGATACAGCCACGTCCACGGTGCGGGGGGCGAGCAGGATGGTGAGGGGGACGCCGTTTGCGGCAAGGGAATCTCGGACGTGGGCGACGTTCTTAAGGCTGTTTTGCACGTGGGATTCCGAGTAGTAGTCGGTATCGGCGGCACGCTCGGTGCGGCTGATATAGGCGTCAAAGCGGCGCACAGCAAGCTGACCGTTCTTGCCGTATAGGACACCGTTGGATTCTCCGCGCAGCTGGGCGATCTCGCCGATGCCGTGCAGGCCAACGAAGCCCGTACGCAGGGGGAACTGATCCGAGAAATAGTCGGTCAGCGCGCCCGAGAGCGAGCCGTCGAGCAGGGAGCTGAGGGTGATTGGGGGCAGGGTTTGAAGGGGGCGGTTCTCGTTTTCCGAGCGGGAGGCATCGGGGAGGATCCAGAACGCCGCGCCAAAGCCCAGAATGATGGCGAGGAACAGGGCGGTGATGGTGATATTGATTTTCTTTTGCATGAGGACTCCTTTATGCGGGAGATCAGAAATTGAAATAGAGGAAGGGACTGTACGTGCCGCTGACGGTGTAGGCGATGGCGAGGACGAGCAGGATGCCCAGCGCGACGGGCTCACACACCGCGACGGCGGGGTGCTTGTCACGCAGGCGGCCGAGCCGGCGGGCGGGGTAGGGAGTAGCCGCAAGGATACCTACGATGAGCAGAGGCAGGGCGCGCAAAAACTCGTAGCCTACGACTGCCGAGACGACCGACACCGTGCCGATACCGAACATGCCGCCGACGATGCGCCATGCCTCGGACAGGTCGGTGTGGTCAAAGATCATCCAGCTGATGCCCACGAGGACGAGCGCCCAGACGTGACCCAGTGCGCGGGTGACACGGTTCTTGTCAAACACCTTGAGCAGGAATACTTTTTCCAGCGCGAGGAACACGAAGAAGAACGCGCCCCACAGGACGAAGTTCCACGCCGCGCCATGCCAGAAGCCCGTGAGCAGCCACACCGCCGCCAGATTGAGGAACTGGCGCGCGATGCCACGGCGGTTGCCGCCGAGGGGGATATAGACATACTCGCGAAACCACGAGGACAGCGACATATGCCACCGCCGCCAGAAATCGGTGATGCTGGAGGCGATATAGGGATAGTTGAAGTTCTCAAGGAACTCAAAGCCGAGCATTCGTCCCAGTCCGATGGCCATGTCGGAGTAGCCTGAAAAATCGAAGTAGATGTGCAGGGTGAAGGTCAACACCAGCAGCCACGAGGTCAGCACGGTAGGCTGGAAGTCCGAGGTGGAGCCGAGGTAGGCGTACAGCGCGGCGAGGGAGTCTCCGAGCAGCACCTTTTTGGCAAAGCCCACCGTAAAGCGGCGCACGCCCGAGGCGAACTTGTCCACCGTGTGCGAGCGGCTTGCGAGCTGATCGTTGACGTCGCGGTAGCGCACGATGGGGCCCGCGATGAGCTGGGGGAACAGCGCGACGTAGGTGCCGAAGGACACGAAATTGCGCTGGGTGTCGGTGTCGCCGCGGTACAGATCGATGGAGTAGGACATGATCTGGAAGGTGTAGAAGCTGATGCCGATGGGGAGCGTCAGCCCCTCAATGGGGGTCAGGACGTTCGCCAGCGCGGGGATGAGCCGCAGGTTTTCAATAAAGAAATTGGTGTACTTGAAGAACAGCAAAAATGCGAGGTTGAGCACGAGGGAGACGGCCAGCCACGCGCGGGCGCGGCGGGGATTCGTCGTGCGGTATTTGCCGATGGGGAAGCCCGTGAGGTAGGCGACCAGTACCGACGTCAGCATGACGGCGATATAGCGCGGCTCGCCGAAGCCGTAGAAGAGCAGGCTGACCGCAAAAAGCACCCAGTTGCGATACCGCAACGGTGTGATGAAGTAGAGCGGTATGGTCACGGCGAGAAAGCCGAACAGGAAAATGGTAGAGGAGAAGACCATAGAGGTTTCCTTTCGTAGGGTTCGATTAGTAATCAAGAAAGCCCTCTCCGCCAGCACGCGACTTGCCGCGGCAAGCCGCCGGCGTGCCACCTCCCCCAAAGGGGGAGGCTTATATGACGAGACGTGTCAGAGGCTTTCCCTGCGGGAGAGCTCCCGCGAAGCGGGTGAGAGGGTTACGTATTTCAAGGGTAAAAAGGGAGTGCAATGTCAGAATTTCCAAAGGGCGGCAGTCACGCGGGTGACATCTCCCGCACCCATGATGACGATGAGGTCCCCCTCGCGCGCCTCGGCACGGAGACGGGCGGCGGCATCGGCGGGGGAAGGGCAGTAGATGGCCTTGCCCTCGGCGGCGGCACAGAGATCGCGCGCCAGCTTTTCGGAGGACACGCCGCAATCGTCGGTCTCCCGCGCCGAGTAGATATCGATCAGGAGCACGCGGTCGGCCGCGTCAAAGGCGGTGAGAAATTCGGGGTACAGCTCGGCGGTGCGGCTGTATGTATGGGGCTGGAACACGCAGATGAGGCGGCCGCGCTTGTCACCGTCGGCGTCGCATAGCTCGCGCGCGCCGCCCAGCGTGGCGCGGATCTCGGTGGGGTGGTGGCCGTAGTCGTCGTACACGCGGGCGCCGTTGATCTCACCCTTATACTCCATACGGCGGGACGCGCCACAGAAGTGGGAAAGCCCCACGCGGATGGCTTCGGGGGCGATGCCGCAGACGTGCGCGGCGGCGGCAGATGCCAGCGCGTTGCCGATCTGGAAGCGGCCGGGGACGGCGAGCTTGACCTCGCCCATGCTTTCGCCGTAGGCAATCAGCTCAAAAACGGGGAGTCCGCGCTCGATACGGATGGCGCGTGCGGTGAAATCGGCGTCGGGATGCTCTCCCGTGCTGAAGGTGCAGAGCTTGCCCGTGCCGCCCGATGCCAGCGCGCGCTGTGCCGATTCCATGGCATCGGGGTCGTCGGCGTTGACTACGGTAATGCCGTCGGGGCCCGTCAGGGATGCGTAGGCGGCAAAGGAGGTGCGGATCTGCTCCATGGACTTGAAATAGTCCACGTGCTCCCACTCCTCGCCCAGCAGAATGGCGACGGTGGGGCGGAAATCAAGAAAGGAATCCATGTACTCGCAGGCCTCGAAGATAAAATTCTCCTGCCCGCCGATGCGGTACGCGCCACCCATGGGGGTGTAGACCGCGCCGCTGAGGACGGTGGGATCGGCGTCGGCGTCGAGGAATATCTGGGTACACATGGAGGTGCAGGTGCTCTTGCCGTGCATACCTGCCACGCCCACGCGGTGGGTGTATCCCGTCATGAGGTAGCCGAGGTAGTCGGCGCGGGACACACAGGGGATGCCGCGGCGCCGTGCCTCCGCCAGCTCGGGATTATCCTCCGAGATGGCGACGGTGTAGACCACCAGCGCACAGTCGGCGGGGAGATTGGCGGCGGCGTGGGTATAGTGTACCGTGACACCCGAGGCCTCAAGGGTGCGGGTCAGGTCGCTCACGGCGCGGTCAGAGCCGCTGACTGAGTAGCCCGCGCGGGCGGTCAGTAGCGCCAGCGAGGACATCATGATGCCGCCGACACCGATGAAGAACACCGAGCGGTGGGCGGCGTTGTTAAGGTAAGAGCCGATGAGGGCGGGGCCGAGGTGGGTGTTTGCTACGGACATATAGGCCTCCTTGAAGTCGGGTGAGTGGAATTTTGCGTGATGCGTCGAACGGGCTCGCACCGTGACGGAGCGTGGGGCGTTGGGAGTTTTAACCGAATATTAAGTCATATCTTCTCACTTTTTTGTGGGTATGTTCACAGAAAAGTACCAGAATCATGGATTGGTCTTCACAAATGGGGGGTATAATGGTGGCATCCGAAACGGTACTTCGAAATGGTACAAAGAAAATTATAGCAACGGAGGAGTAAAATTATGCAGATTACCGATGTGAAAGTCAGAAAGCTCTTTGACGTGGGCCCGATGCGTGCCATCGTGTCGGTGTCCTTTGACGGTCAGCTCGCCGTTCATGACATCAAGGTCATCAACGCGCGCGACAAGTATTTTATCGTGATGCCCAGCCGCAAGAACCCCGACGAAACCTACCGTGACATCGTACATCCCATCAATGCCCAGTTCCGCGGCATACTGGAGAGCGCCGTGCTTGATGCCTACAACAAGGCGCTGGCAGAGGCCGCAGAGGCCGCAGAGGACGATGCCGCCGACGGCGCGGAAGCGGTGGGCGTTTAACCGAGAATCGGTTTCCAAAAAGCAACTACCCGAGTGGAGCGCACGCCGTGCGCTCCTTCTTTTTTTCTTATAATTTGGCAAGCGAACCCAGCACCTGGCCGTTTTGCACCGTGAGCGTGCCGAAGCAGTGGTCATTTCCGATGCTGCCGGGATTGAACAGAAGCAGGGGCTTTTTCAGCAGACTGCCGTAGGCGTGATCATCCGGGGTTAGTCGATATTCCACGGGCTTGTGGGTGTGTCCGTAGACCAGCACGTCGGCCCCTCGCAAGGCGGCGCGGCTGATGGCACCTTCCAATCCGTACTTAACGTTTACCGTGTGTCCGTGCAACAGCAGAATGCGGATGCCGTCTACCGTGACCAGCTCCTCCTCGGGCGGAAAAATCTCGCGGCCGTCTGCAATGACGGAGGATAGGAAAACGTCGCAATTTCCGCGTACCGCCCACAGCGGCACATGTGCGTCACAGTGAGCCAGATCCCGCACGCCGTCTCCCGCAAACAGGATCCCATCAGGGCGGGCGCGCTGTATTGCCTCGCGGATTGCGTAGGTGCTTCCGTGAGAGTCGGAGAGGACGAGTAGAGTCATAGGATGCTCCTTTGAAAAATGATACTACATACTATATAGTATAGCATGGATCGCGGCGTTTGTCCATGCTTTTGGGGCCAAAAACGCACAAATTTTTCGCCGTTTTTTTCTCGGATCTTTTGCGTCCAACCGCCGGGTGGCGGCATACACTGGCGGTAGCCGCCCCGCGACGAAGGACGCGAGAACCGTCCCCCGTGTTGGCGGCGGAAGGGGGAATTGATATGCAACTGGACAGAAACCAACTCAACCGACTCCTGCGCCTCAGTGACGATCAGCTCCGTGCGGTGCTGGGCAAGCTGCTCGCCGAATACGGGCTGGACGCCGCGGCGTTTCCGCTGGCAAGCATGGATATGAGCCGCCTGCGAGCGGTGTTGCAGACTGCGACCGACGAGGACATAGCTCGCTTTATGAGCGGCGCGGGAGCGAGAGGGCAGGTGCCCCCCGCCATGCGGGACAGGATCAACCGTGCCGACCGCGCGGATAAGGAGCCAAGCGGCGGGGGAGGGAAGTGAGGGCATGAGAGAGCTTGAAGGACGCGGAGATTCTGCCCGTGCGGTAGGGTTGAATGATACACTGGACCGCATTCTCCGCGAGGTGGAGGGCTCTCCCGAGGGGGAGCGCGCCCCGGCGGCGGACGACCGTCCGCCGCCATCACCCCCGCACGCCGAGGGAGGGGATCGCACACACGATGAAGCAATAGCGGCGGCGGGGGACGGTGGCGTCCCGCTCACGGGCGGGACGCCACTCGGGGCGCTCCTGGGCGGGCTGGCGGGCAACCCCGCGCTGCTCTCCGCCATCCCCGCGCTGATGGAGAACCTCGGCCCGCTTCTGGGCGGAGGAGGCGGAAAAAGCGGGGGCGGCGGCAAGGGGGGTGGAGGCAAATCCATCGCGCCCTCGCTGGATCGCCACACCGCCCTGCTCTGCGCCGTCAAGCCCTACCTGGGGGGGGAGCGGCAGGAGGCGGCGGAGAAGATCATCCGCCTGTGTCGGGCGTGGGATGCCCTGCAAAAATCGGGCATGACCGAGATTTTGCGCGCCACGTCACACACGTCCGCGCCGCAAAAAGCCGACGGGGCGGGGGGGAAGGGAGGAGAGGGCGGCTATGTATAGTAAATCTCTTGGAACGGGCGACGGGCGAACAAGAGCGGATTGGCGCTCGGCGGCGGGTTTCAGAGAGCCTGCGGCGGGTCTCAGAGAGCCCGCGGCGGGTCTCAGAGAGCCCGCGTATCGGCAAACCGTGCGCGTTCCCCCCAATTACAGCGGTCACGCCTTCCGCGACGGGGAGGAGCGCTCGCCCGAGCAGGTCATGAGCGGGGTGTCGCACCGGGATCACCCACCGCACCGAGAGGAACCGCCTACGCCTCGGTTTGATGGGCTGCCGCAGGTCAGCACGTTAGGGCAACGGGGGGATCAGCCCGTTGCGCGTGAAATGCCGAGGGCAGGGCAGGAGGAATCGCCCTTTCCCTACGCCGCGTCGGACGGGGGATGCCCCTGCGGGGCGGCGTGCCTTCCCGCGCTCCGAACCGACGACGGGGAGGATTGCCGCGATTCTCGTCGCGATTCTCGCCGCGATTCTCCCTGCGAGGGAACGGAGGCAAGATGCGGTGAGGGCGGCGCGCTTCGCACATTGATGGAGCGGTTTCCCTTTGGTCACGGCTTTGGGTTTGAGGAGCTGCTCCTGCTGGGACTCATGCTGCTCCTGCTTCACGAGGGGGACGGAGAGGGGGATCTCGGGGAAACGCTGGTGTTGCTCGGCATTCTGCTCCTATGTGGGTAAAAACGTGGCTTTCCCCGGAAAATGTCTTGACATCCGATTGACAGTATGATACAATAAAGGCATAGTCCAAAATGAAGGAGGCTTTACCCCATGTATATCAAGAAACATCACGGGTTGCTGCTTGCGTTTGTTCTGCTTCTGTGCCTGATGCTGACCTTTGCCGCGTGCAAGGAGAGCAAGAAGGGTAAACAACCCGTCGATACCACGGCCGCCGATACCACGGCCGCCGATACCACGGCCTCCGATCCCACGGCCTCCGATCCCACGGCCTCCGATCCCACGGCCTCCGACCCCACGGCGTCCCGACCCGAGGATACCACCACCGAGCCCGAGGAGACCACCACCGATACGGAGGTGACCACCGCACACGTGTGCAGCTTTGGTGCTTGGAACGAAACCAAGCCCGCCACCTGCACCGAGGGTGGCATCAGCGTTCGCGAGTGCGCCTGCGGCAATTCCGAAACCAAGACGACCCCCTCCACGGGCCATACCGAGGGTAGCTGGATCGTAGACACCGAGGCTCAGCCCGGTGTGAACGGTTCCAAGCATGTCGAGTGTACCGTGTGCCACGAGACGCTTAAGACCGAGTTTATCCCCGCTCTGCCCGTCGAGACCTCCCCCGATCACACGTGCAGCTTTGGCGCATGGAACGTAGCCCAGGCTGCAACCTGCACCGGCGGTGGCATTCGTGTCCGCCGTTGCTCCTGCGGAAACATCGAGTCTCAGGCCATTCCCGCCAAGGGCCACACCGAGAGCGATTGGATCGTAGACACCGAGGCACAGCCCGGTGTGAACGGCTCCAAGCACGTCGAGTGTACCGTGTGCCACACAACGCTCAAGACCGAGGTCATTCCCGCTCGGCCCGTTGTAACCGAGCCCGAGGTAACTACCACCGAGCCCGAGGTAACTACCACCGAGCCCGAGGTAACTACCACCGAGCCCGAGGTAACTACCACCGAACCCGAGGTAACTACCACCGAACCCGAGGACACTACATCTTCTGAACCCGAGACCACCACGTCCGAGCCTGAGACTACTGTTCCCGCGCCCGCAGAGGATTTCTCGGTGAACATCTCTGCTTTGGCAGGCGGCCAGGCGAATTGGACGGAAGCATTCTACGAAACCCCCGTCGTTCTGCTCAATTACAACGACGTGATCAATCTGGGTTACATGGATCTTTCGGGCTACGCCAAGGTCCGTATCCAGTACGGTTGTGACGGTAACTCCGACATTACCGGCCCGCGATTTGCCGCACTGAACGGGAACGTGCCCATCGGTCTGAAGAGCACCGCTACCTCCTATGGTAATTCGGGCAACTACGTTATGGGCGGTGACGTCGCCCACACGGATATGACCTTCAGCACCAAGGCGTGGGGAACCGGCGCGAGATGGGCCGAGATCGACCTGACAAACGTCAACTACGCAGGCAACGTCTACGTAGCGCTCCACAATCCCGAAGGCACGATGGTCGCCATCTCGGGCATCCAGTTTATCGCGAGCGGCTCTACGGCCGAGGAAGAAACCACAACGTCACCCGAGTCTACGACCGAGGAGCCTACCACTCCCACCGAGCCCGAGGAGGAAAGCACCGCCCCCGCCGTGCTTGAAACCATGAATGCTTCGGCATCTACCTCCTTCAAGTATCTCGGTCACGTGGACTGGATCAACGGCGTACAGTATGACCTGAACGGATACAGAAACAACGGTGTTTCCCCCAAGGTCGCCAACCCTGCCGTTCTGAGCGGTATCGTGGCCAGCAAGGCGGGCAAGCTGACGATTACGGGATGGGCGCTGGTTAACGGCGGTCAGGATAAGTATTTCTGGTCGGTAGACGGACAGAATTGGTATGAGTTCGCGGGAGGCAGCTACAGCGCAACCGGTCAGGCTCATGCCGATCACGCCAAGGGTTACGCAGGTGCTGACGTCACCTCGGTAGAGCCCGCGAACGGTATTTTTGACAATATTACGGCGGATTTGTCGGCGTATCGGGGTAAGACCATTACCGTCTACATAGCCGTCCGCAGTCTCGTTCCCGCGGGTACACCTGCCGTGCAAAAGCTTTGTCACTTCCTGACGCTGAAGGATCTGGCTGTGCCGAATGATAACGGAGAGGTGGAACAGACCTTGAAGGTTATATCCTTTAACGTCCAAACCGAAAACGGCACGTCGGTGGATATGAACACCCGCGCCGAGCTGCTCAAGGCGCTGATCAATCAAAAGATGCCCGATTCCATTGGTATGCAGGAGGTTACCGCCGCTTGGCGTTCCAAGATGGATAGCTACGTGTTCGACCCGAACATCTATGCGGGCGTTGGCGTGGCGCGCACCACGGATGCCAGCCTCGGCCTTGAGCAATGCGCTATTTTCTACCGTAAGGATAAGTACATACTCGTAGACAGCGGCACGTTCTGGCTGTCGGATACCCCCGATGTGGTGGGCTCCATGTATGCGGATGCCATCTATCCCCGTATTTGTACGTGGGTGCGCCTCAAGGACCGCGTGACGGGATTTGAGTACGTGCATCTCAACACGCACCTCCATCACAAGGCCAATACCGAGGGCAACAACATTCGCAAGGCGCAGATCAAGGTGCTTCTGGACTTCGTTCAATCGTTGGGAGACCTGCCCATGGTCATGACGGGCGATTTCAACCAAAAGCGAATCACGAGCGACGGCACGACTCCGTATGCTCTGTATCAGTACATTACGGGAGATCGGAGCTTCACGAATGCGGCAGGTCAAAAGGTAACCGCCAACTTTGCGGATGCCCGCATCGATGCGGCCAAGACCGTATCGTCCAGCCAGTGGGCGTCCCTGACCAAGAATCAGGATCCCACGAACACCGATAATTACGATCCCTCGGCTCAGCCCATTGACTATATTTTCTACACAGACGCGTATCTGACCGCCAAGGTGTATGAGAATATCCACTATAAGCCGAACGGAATCTATATGTCGGATCACCTGCCCCAGTACGCGGAGCTGACCTATACAGTACAGCTTGCCAACTGATGCAATCATAGTGAAAAGAACACCCCGAGAGTGACCGCAGGTCACTCTCGGGGCGATGTTTTGTTGCGACAAATTGGGGTTTATAGGGGAGCGGGGAGAACGGCGAGGGAAACTTCTTGCAAGAAGTTTCCCTCACACTCCCTTCAAGAACCTTCAAAAAAATATTTTCAAAATATATTGTGAAATATATATTTTTTCAAGTTTTTTGAAGTCCAGAACCCTTCGCGATATTTGCTGAAGGCAAATTCGCACCGAACGAAGTGAGGAGGTTTTCAAAAAGGGTTCTGGTGGGGTGCAGGGGTGAAACCCCTGCTCGATAAATCCAAATTTGAAGAGCCATTCCGTCGGGTGAGATGGTTGGCGCGTGACAACCTACCCCGAGCCAGAGCTGTGCCGCAGGCACAAATCCAAATTTGAAATTATAGCCCGTCGATGTAGCGGCAGGCGGCGACGGCGGCGACGGCACCGTCGGCGGTGGCGGTGGTGACTTGGCGCACGCCCTTGCGGCGGCAATCGCCCGCCACGAAGACACCGGGGGTTCGGGTGGTGCAGTCCTCGCCTGCATCGGCGTAGCCTGCGTTATCCAGCGCGATGTGATCGGCAAAGGGGGTGTTCTCGGGCACGAGTCCGATGGCGACGAACATACCGTCCACCGTGAGGGTGCGGCGGGTCTTGTCGGCCACCGACTCAATAACCACGGCGTGCAGAGCATCCCCGTCGGGAATCTCGGCGACCACGTGACCCGTGATGATCTCTACGTTGTCGCGGGCGGCAAGGATGTCCTGGAGCTGCTTTTCACCCGTCAGGAAATCGAGGTTCTGCACTACGTAGACCTTCGCGGAGGTCTCGGAGAGCAGGATGGCCTCCTGCAGGGCGGAGTTGCCGCCGCCGATGAGAGCGACCGTCTTGTCCTTGTAGAACGCGCCGTCGCACACGGCGCAGAAGGAGATGCCCTCACCGATGAATTTCTCCTCGTTGGGGAGGCCGAGGTGGCGGTGGCGCGCGCCCGTGGCGATGATGACCGCGCGGCACTCGTAGCGGTTTCCGTCCTCGGTGATGACCACCTTGGTGACACCGTCCTTGGCGATCTCGATGCCCGTCGCCGCCTCGACCTCAACCTCGGCGCCCTGCGCGAGTGCCTGCTCAACCATGTGGTCAGCCAGCTCACTGCCGCTGATGCTCTCAAAGCCGGGGTAATTTTCTACCTTGGGGGAATAGGTGATCTGTCCGCCGAACGCGCCCTTATCGAGGAGCAGAACGCTCTTGTTCGCGCGTCTGGCGTAGACGGCGGCGGTCAGTCCCGCGGGACCCGCGCCGATGATGACGATGTCGTACATAGTGATACATCCTTTCTGCTTGGGGGAACGCCAGAGGGAAACTTCTTTCGAGAAGTTTCCCTCTGGACTCCTTTCAGGAACTTCAAAAAGTGAATGGATAATTTGTTTAAGTTTTTTGCGGGGGCTTGGGGGAGCTTTTTGCAAAAAGCTCCCCCAACGTATCCCTGCCACAATGGCTATGGGGAATCTCCGAGGAGATTCCCCTTTGCGGTAGTATTAGCAGACGGAGTTGATATATTCCTTGACGCCGGCGACCATGCCGTACTTTTGGATCTCGCCGCCTGCGACCGCCACGAGGGTGGGAGCCTGCTTGATGCCGAGGGACTCGGTCAGCTCCACGTTCTCATGCGCGTAGACCTTGGTGTAGGCCACGCCTGCCTTGGTGAGCAGGGACTCGGCGATCTTGCAGTTGGGGCAGGTGGCCGACGCGAAGAGGTACACACCGTCGGTCAGCGCGGGAGCGGCACATTCGCAAGCGGCCTCTGCATTGGCGGTCTTGGGGCCCGAGTGGGTCAGCACCGAGGTAGCCACATTGTAGGTCTTACGCTCCTTGTACTCCTGCGACTTACCGTCGTTCCAGTTCTTGACGGGGCGGTAGTAGCCCGTGATACGGCTGTAAACCTCGGCCTCAGCACCGCAGATGGGGCAGGTGAAGTGCTCACCGATGAGGTAGCCGTGATCCTTACATACCGAGTAGGTGGGGGACAGCGAGTAGTAGGGCAGACGGTAGTTCTCGGCGATCTTGCGCACGAGGGCTGCGGCGGCCTTCCAGTCAGGCAGCTTCTCGCCCATGAAGGCGTGGAATACCGTACCCGAGGTGTAGAGGGTCTGCAGCTCGTCCTGAATGTCCAGCGCGGTGAACACATCGTCGGTGAAGCCGACGGGGAGGTGAGAGGAGTTGGTGTAGTAGGGGGTGTCGGCATCCGACGCGCAGATGATGTCGGGGTAACGCTTGCGGTCGTGCTTGGCCAGACGGTAGGAGGTGGACTCGGCAGGGGTTGCCTCGAGGTTGTAGAGGTCGCCGTACATCTCCTGGTAGTCCGAGAGACGCTCTCTCATGTGATTCAGCACGTTCTTGGTGAACTCCTGCGTCTCGGCATGGGTCATATCCTTGCCGATCCACTTGGCGTTCAGGCCTGCCTCGTTCATACCCACAAGACCGATGGTGGAGAAGTGGTTGGCGAAGGTACCGAGGTAACGCTTGGTGTAGGGGTACAGGCCCTCGTCAAGGAGCTTGGTGATGACGTCGCGCTTGATCTTGAGGGAGCGGGCGGCAATGTTCATCATGTGGTCGAGGCGCTCGTAGAAGTCGGCCTCGTCCTTGGCGAGGTAGGCGATGCGGGGCATATTGATGGTCACGACGCCGATGGAGCCCGTGGACTCACCGCTGCCGAAGAAGCCGCCCGACTTCTTGCGCAGCTCGCGCAGGTCAAGACGCAGACGGCAGCACATGGAGCGCACGTCGGAGGGCTCCATATCGCTGTTGACGTAGTTGGAGAAGTAGGGAGTACCGTACTTGGAGGTCATCTCGAAGAGGAGCTTGTTGTTCTCGGTCTCGGACCAGTCGAAGTCACGGGTGATGGAGTAGGTGGGGATGGGGTACTGGAAGCCGCGGCCGTGGGCGTCGCCCTCGATCATCGTTTCGATGAAGGCGCGGTTGATCATATCAATTTCCTTCTGGCAGTCCTTGTACTTGAAGTCCATCTCCTTGCCGCCGACGATACAGTTGAGCTCGGCGAGGTCGTTCGGGACGACCCAGTCAAGGGTGATGTTCGAGAAGGGTGCCTGCGTGCCCCAACGGGAGGGGGTGTTGACGCCGTAGATGAAGGACTCGATGCACTTCTTGGTTGCGTCATAGGAGAGGTTGTCCACCTTGACG
>CAJGEA010000023.1 GCA_904502015.1 uncultured Clostridia bacterium
AAGGCACGTGTGATGCAGATCTCTGCCTCGGAGGATATGATCCACTGGTCAACACCCGAGATCGTTTATCAGAACGGAAAGCCTTGGGGCAATCACTACAACGCGATAGTACCCGACGACAAAATAAATCAGCCGAATATTTTGGCATCCAATGAGTTCTCGATACTCAACAACCACAACGGAACCGACGTGGTACGGTATCGTGTAAAGCTGAACCGAAGAGAGAAATAAGTGTGCTTATGACGGCATCCTTTTTGTCAACACGCCTCAAACAAAAGAGCACTGCGAGAGCAGTGCTCTTTTGTTTGGCAATGAAGCGCGCTGACGCGCATGAAGCGAGTTGCGTAGCAACTCATGAAGCAGGGCTTCGCCCTATGAAGCGAGCCTGCAATTCGCATAGCGAATTGGACTCACGGAGAACTAAATCGCGCGCTTCGCTTCACGGCGCAACGCGCCGCTTCATAGAAGCCGTAAGGCTTCTGCTTCATATTCGCCAACGGCGAATGCTTCATTTCCCTTGACACCCCTTCCCTTTTATGCTATACTGAACCCAACAAATCACGAAAGGCGGTAATTCAGAATGGATAAAATACATATTTCTGATATTACTGAAATATCAAGAGATCGGATTTATTACCGCGAAGAAACAGGAAACGTCGTCTCGATCGAGTTAGGGCCTTGCGCCGACAGTTACGAGGCTTCTCACAAAATCTCAAACAGATCCTCAGCCGTTCGTTGCATCGGAGAGCGCTTTTTCGGAGAATACGCATACTATGAGATATACACGGCCGAACATATTCAATTTCACATGAGCTTAAAGACAAATCCGCTCAAAAAATTTATTTCACGAGTATGCGGTTGGAATTTTCATGCACAGGATTTTCAAAAGTTTTATTCGCTTCAGAAGCAACTGAACGAACTTGGATGGACGACATTGGATTTATCATGATGCTTCCGACAAGATTTACGAGTATCAATAACGGCATTTTTGCCAACTCGTGAAAAATCTAGAAAACCATGTTCGTGGAAGGGGTGTCCCATGAAGGATAGCAAGTCAACCAAACTCAAAAAAAGAATCGAACAAAAAAACACAAAGCATTCGGCATTCTTCGCCGTTCTTGTGGCAATTGCCGCCATTTGCATAAGTCCTTTGTTTATGCTTTATTCCGCAAAGTACGATCCCATCTCCCGTGAAGAGGCAGCGACATTTTCGGGAGAATTTGAAAGCTATAAGGAGTCTAATTACTCCAAATATGACAGCGTGCTGTATTTTAAGGACGGTCACTATTTTTATGTAAGCCTTGCTTGTGAAAGTAAAGAATTTATAAAATCCATGAAGTCGTTAGAGAAGGGTACCGTGCTCGATATTTTAGTGAACCCCAACAATGACTGCATCATAGAAATAAAAAAGGATTCAGATGAGCTTTTAAATTTTGAAACAGCTCAAAAGGCAATCGATTCGGAGAACAACGGATATTTTATTATTGGAATTATTTGTTGCGTGTCCGGAATTGGTTTAATTGCGATCACTCTCCTGGAGCATAGTCACAAAAAAGCAAGCCGCCCATCGAGGCGGTGCGCGTAAGCTTTTGTTTTTGGAACGATGTGTTCCGCTCGTGCGGAACGTGATGTGCCCTTCGGGCGTGATGTTTCCTTCGGCAGTGATGTGCGCACCGCGCGATTTTATTTTTAAAAAATATTGCAATCCACCCCCCAAATATGCTATAATAAAACCAAGGAAGGCGGTAGAGCTATGAAAAAGACACAAATAAACATTCGCGACCCGTTCGTGGTATACGAAAACGGGTCATACTATCTATACGGCACCAGAGCGCAAAACTTCGGATATCGAACGGGCGGCTTTGACGTATATGTTTCAAACGATTTGGACGAATGGAGCGAGCCTGTCGAATGCTTTGATTCCGAAAAGCACGGACTGAACACGGACGCAAACTGGGCGCCCGAGGTTCACAAATACAATGGGAAATATTATATGTTTGCCACATTTACGCAGGAGAACGGCCTGCGTGGCACCTACTCCCTCGTCTCGGATCACCTGACGGGTCCTTTCCTGCCGCACAGCAAGGGTCCCCTGACTCCCACCGACTGGGAATGCCTTGACGGAACGTTGTACGTAGATGAATCGGGCGTGCCGTATCTTGTTTTCTGTCATGAGCATACGCAAATCATAGACGGAACCGTATGCTACGTGAGACTCAACGAGTCCTTGGATGCCGCAGAGGGCGAGGTAGTTACTCTGTTTTGTGCGTCCTCGTGTGAATGGGCTGATTCTGTAGGACCGGGCCATTTTGTTACCGACGGGCCGTTTATGTATCGTTCTGAATCGGGTGAGCTTTTTATGATATGGTCGTCCTTTATAAAGGACGATTACGCAGAATTTGTAATCAGATTCAAAAACGGAAGGCTCGGTCTTGAATTTGAGCATCTGGCACCATTGCTCGACAGCGACGGCGGACACGGCATGATATTTTCCGACGGAAGCAAAGCATATTTTACCTATCACACGCCAAACAAAAAAGGCTTTGAACATCCTGAATTTTGTTTGTTTGAAGATAACGGAAGCACGATAACCATAATCAAAAAATAAATAGCATCCTTACTGCTCCATGAATCAAGCTGCCGAACAAGGTTCTTTGATCGGTTGGCTGAGCGCGATGGACGGCAGCAATCTTTTGGTCAGCATCCTTTCGGGAATCGCATTTTATATGGCACTTTGGTGCGTTTCCACCAGGTTTATTAAGGTTGAAAAGTAAGAAATTCTATGCTATACCGAACCCAACAACCTACAAAAAGAGGAACTACTATGAACAAAAAATTCTTCGTCGCGCTTTTGTCCCTGCTGATCTCGCTCGCGGCTACGGGGTGTGACACCGCCGATACGGAGCGTGACACCACCGAGACCGAATCGGAGAGTGTGACCTTGCGCGAGGACGAAACCAAGGAGCTCTTGAACCAAAGCTTTTCTCCCGCCGCGTTTTTTGATCACGGAGAGGCGGATCCCGCTTTAACGGCCGAGGAAATCAAGTCGGCATTGGCCAACATCCCCACCGATCAATACGAAGCCTATCCCGACACCCATACCGTGCCCGTTTCGGCAACGCTTTACAAGAACGGAGAAGCGATCTCCATAGATGTCAGCGATCCGAGGCTGATCGGCCTTATCAACCTTTTCAACAACAGCGTGTACTATGAAAAATGCGCGTACACCCAAGGATTGCTGCCCGCGGATTATATTGACAAGCATGTTACCGGGTGCGACTTCAGGCTTGAATTGACATATACACCGTATGGAGAAACCGCGCCCGCACCTTACAGCACCTGCACCACGATGTGCGATACGATTGTTGTAACAGATGAATTCACATTGATTTCTCACGATCTTCCCGGCTACGAGGGAGAGGACGAGAGATACCTCTTCCGCGCCGTAGGGCTTGATCCGCTTTACGGCTCGTATCATTGGCTTGAATTATTTGGCTTTTAAAAAAGAAAAACAAGGGAGATCCGAATGAAAATCAAACAATCCATTGTGTATTATTTTATCTTTGCCATAGTAATTATTATTAGCATTGTCAGCGTTCTGTTATCGAATGATACAATTCTAAACATTTTTTCTCTCGCATCTACCATTTTCGGTATCATTGGATTGCTATACAGCTTTCAGCTTGACCGCAATATTTCAGAGGCATCGTTTCTGTTGCAGCTTCATCAAACGTTTAAGGGAAATACGGAAATACAAAATTTATCACAAAAGCTTGAGGCTGTTTTTTTGGGGAAGCCGGTGTCGATCACCGAGGACGATCGCCCCGGTATCGTTGAATATCTTTCCTTTTTTGAGATGTTAGGCAGTATGGAATCAAGAGGCGTAATATCAATAGCCTCGTTCGATGCGCTTTTCGGTTATGATTTTTTCATTGCCGTAGATAATGCGGATGTTCAAAAAATTGAATTAGAGCCATACTGTGATTACTACACACAAACTTATAGACTGAATAAAAAATGGAGACGCTATCGCAAAAAACATAAATTATTAATTCCTCTTGAGCAGAAGCAAGAATGACAAACAGCTGTCAGATTGTGTGGTTAGTGCCAAAAGAGTTACGGAATATCTATTCGCTATGAACTGACATCGCCCTTTGAGCGGTGTCAGTTTTGTTTAAGTGGGTTCGGAACATTTTTGTGAATTATGTAGTTTTATGTCTTGACAAGGCGTTATATTTGTGCTATAATACAAATACATTTTAAAAATGGAGGTATCCCCCTATGAGCGCATGCGCAGAACTCTTTATCGCACTTCTTGAATCCCAGAATTTCCACTACGCGTCCAGAATTGATGACGATGGCGATGTAGTCGTTGACTTCCCCTACAAGGGCAAGACCTTCAAATGCTTTTTCAGCGGCGAGGGTGGGACCTACCTCTCTCTCTACTGCGTTTACGAGAACATCCCCGAGGACAAGCTCGTTGACGTAATCTTCCTCTGCAACGAACTCAACACCAAGTATAAGTGGATCACCTTCTACGTTGACCATGACAGAGATATGATGCTTCACGACGATGCGATTCTCGCAACCGAAAACGCAGCGCAGGAGACCATGGAGCTTCTGGCCCGTTGCATCAACATCGGTGAAGAAATCAAGCCCCTTGTTATGAAGGCCATCTACGCATAATTCTGCTGCGCCGACTCATCCGGGCAATGGCTGAACGCTTACGGTTCACGATTGCTTTGGACGAGTCGGCGATTACTTTTCCGGAAAGGATGAAAAGACGGTACGATAACGATGAAAATCATTAAAATCCCCATGCTTCTCCGTTCCACCGAGCTGATCTGGACGTACAAGAAGACCAACGGCCATGATTTCTGGGAGGATCTGCTCGCCAAACTGGGCAGCACATTTGGAGAACCGCACATTGTTCGCAAGAAGAACGGTAATTTTCAGCACATTTTTTACATATTAACCGAAAAAGACGCCTCGGACATAGAGACCATCATCAAGGGCATTATTTCCGAGATGCTGGCTGACAACCCCGAAAGGCAATCGATTGTCGTCTCGTGTCTGAACCCCGACAGCAAGGAGCTGGCGTCACTCAAGGACACGGTGCCTGACATTGCCGAAAAAAAGGAATTCCTGGCCGAGGCCAATCGGCAGATTGAGGAGCCCCCGTCCCAAAAAACCGTTGTCCCTCAAGCGCCGTCTGCCGAGATCCCCGTCAAAGCGCCTCCGTCCCCCAAAAGTGAAGCGCAGGCTCAACAAAAGACGGTTGCCGAGGCACCTGCCAAGGCTACTGCCGAACCGTCCGAAGAGGAGAAGCCCCAGCCACTTTCGTATCATGCCGAGCGCCTGAGAAATCTGAAGAATACGCTTCTCGACAAGGTGAAGGGGCAGCGCCACGCCGTTGACGAGGTGGTGCAAGGCATTTTCGAGTGTGAAATGTTCTCCTCCATCAATCCCAACCGCAAGGGTCCTCTGGCCACCTTCCTCTTCACAGGCCCTTCGGGCGTTGGTAAAACCCTTCTCGCGTCCCAATGCGAAAAGGTCCTCGACCGCCCGTTGCTGGTCGTAGATATGAGCGAATATTCGGACAATCTCGCGAACGGTAAATTCAACGGCAACCACGGCGAGGCGGCCGTTGTCACAGGCTTCGTGAGAAAGAATCCGAACGGCATCATCCTCTTTGACGAGGTTGAAAAGGCTCATATCAATACCATTCATTTGTTCTTGCAGATTCTTGACGAGGCCAGACTGATGGATCACCAGCTCAAAAAAGAGGTGTCCTTCAAGAACAATATCATCATCATGACCACCAACGCGGGAAAAGCGCTCTACGAGGACGCCACGGTGAGCGACCTGTCCGGGACGCCCAAAAACGTCATTCTCGAGGCACTTCGTACCGACACGAATCCGCAAACCGGTGACCCCTACTTCCCGCAGTGCATCACCACCCGCATGGCGAGCGGTCACGTCATTCTCTTCAATCACCTCGAGCCCTTCGCGCTGATGGAGATCATCCGTGACGAGCTGAACCTACAGATCGGTCTGTTCGAGAAAACCTCGGGCATCAAGGTCGAATATGACCCCAAGCTGCTTGCTGCCCTCGTGCTCTACAACGGAGGCGGCGTAGCGGATGCCAGAACGCTGCGCGGCGTGGCAAGAAACATCATCGTCAGCGAATTGCAGGAGATCGTCATGCAGCTCTACGCGCGCCACGCGGACGGTCTGAATTCCATCCAAACCATCTCCCTGTGCGTCGATACCAATTACGGGGACGACGTGGATGGGCTGTTCGTCAATCGCAACAAGATGTACGTGTCGGTATTTACCGAAGGTCATGACGACGTATTCAAGCTTGAAAGCGAGCAGCGGAACACCCTGTTTGACGTCATGTGCGATGCCGATCAATTCAAGCGACGCATTCGCGGCGTAAACGACTACGTGCTGATCGATCCTCTCTGCGGTGCGGCCGACTCCAAGCGTATCCCCAACGATATCGAGGATATCGACTCCGAGGGCATGCGTATGTTCCGCTACGTGCGCGAATTCTACCCCGAGACGCCCATCTACATTCTGGACACTGCCCCCCATGAAAACCACTCCTTTGACACCCTCCTTGCCAAGGGAGCCAGAGACGTTGTCAAGCTGTCCCCCAAAGACCCCGAAGCGTTCAACCAAGCCCTTGAGCGTCTCACCTTGAACGCGCTCATCAATAACGCCGTCTATTCGCTCGGTCGGTCTGGAAAATTCCTGTCCTTTAACTGTGCTCAATACATCGACGACACCTCCTGCGCCGTGGTCTCCTTTGAAAAGCTCCAGATCAAGAGTGCGCATCTCGCCGGCGACGATACGAGCATTGCCACCAAGGGTGGAAACAACGATCTGAAATTCGACGACATCATTGGCTGCAAGGCGGCCAAGGAAACGCTGAAGGAATTCTGCGCCGCGCTGGATAATCCCAGACAGATACTCCTATCGGGCAAGCGCATGCCCAAGGGCGTTCTTTTCTACGGCCCTCCCGGCACGGGAAAGACCATGCTGGCCAAGGCGATGGCCAACGAGTGCAACGCCACCTTCTTCCCGATTTCCGCCACCACCTTCTTCGGGTCACTCGTGGGAGAGACCGAACGCAACATTCGGGACATTTTCAAGAAGGCAAGAAAATACGCCCCCTCCATCATTTTCGTTGATGAGGTCGACGCCATCGGCAGGAAAAGAACGGGCACGGGTTCCACCCACAACGAGGACGCCCTCAACGCGTTCCTCACCGAGATGGACGGCTTCGTAACCGATGAAAAACGCCCCGTTTTCATTCTCGCGGCCACCAATTATGACCTGGACGGCGACAGCGGCAGAGTGCTGGACCCCGCGTTTGTGCGCCGCTTTGACAGCAAGATCCTGATTCCCCTGCCCGACACGGACGACAGATATGAATTCCTTTCCAAGTATCTGAAAAAGCACGGAATCCATTTTGGTGAGGATCATGAGCAGATTCTTCGCAACATGGCCAAACGAACGGGCGGCATGAGCAACGCCGATCTGGAAATGATGAACGCCAAGTACGTCAGAGCGCTTGGCGACGGCGAACCCGATCGCACAAAGTATCTGGACACGCTCGATGAATTCCGCTTCGGAGAGGTGAACAAGATGGATCCCAACCATCTGCGGCAAACGGCTTGCCACGAGGCAGGCCACGCGTTGGTTTGCCGACTGGGCGGCTCTACCCCCTCCTTCCTGACGGTGGTCTCCCGCGGCGGCTACGGCGGATTCATGGAAACCGCCGGGGAAACCGAGCACGGAACCTATACCTTTGATGAACTGATGAACCGCGTCCGCCAATGCCTCGCGGGCAGAATCGCAGAAATCGAGCTGTACGGCGATTCCAAGGGCATCAACACGGGCGCAAGCTCGGATATCAGCAAGGCGCGGTATTTCATCCGCGCCTGTCTGGATGATTTCGCCATGGGCGAAAAGATGTTTGCGCGTTGGACAGCCAAGGAGGCCGAGGACCTGATTCAGTTGCAGTATCGGACAACGCAGGAAATGCTTCACGATCATCGTGATACACTCGAGAGGCTGACCGATTTGCTGGCCGAAAAGAAAAGCCTTGATCAAGGCCAGCTTCAGGAATTCTTCGCTGCCGAGAATCTATAAACCCATATCGCAACACGACGAAAACACTATTGACAAAGCCAAGGTAAAAGAGTATAATGAAGATGTAGCATCAAGAAAATCAACAAGGAGAATCATTATGAAAAAAATCGTATTGTTACTGCTCGCCGTTACTATGGTATTTGCATTTGCAGGTTGCCAAAAGACCGAGCTTACCCGAGGAACGTTTGACGGAAGCATTTACAAAAACGACCTCATGCATTTCGAGTTTGAAAAGCCCGAATCCTGGGTGTATTCCACTGATGAGGAAATCGCGGCAACCCTCAACGTCGGCGTGGAGTATCTGGGTAAAGACAGCTTCAAAAATGCGTTGAAGAACAACCCTTCGGTATACGACATGATGGTCGTGGATACCATTACGAGAACCAATATCAACGTAGGATACGAAAACCTGGCAAAGACACTTTCGAGCAACATCACCGTGGAGCAGTATATCGAGGCTCTCAAGCAGCAGTTGGCAGACGTGTCCGCCATGAAGGTCACCTTCCCCGACAAGTACGACACGGTGACGCTCGGCAAAACCGAATTCACACGAGTTGTATGCGACGTAACGGCATCCGGCGCGTCCATGACTCAGGTATACTATCTGCACAAAATGGATGGATATATGGGATTCATCATCGTAACGCTCGTGAGCGGCTACACGGTAGCCGATGTTGAGGCAATGTTCAAATAATATCTATTGCCCGTTTTACGTATCATACCTCGCCAAAAGGACACTCTCTCGGGTGTCCTTTTGGCGGTTCCCCTTGACTTCCCTGCCCTTTTATGGTAGAATAAACGTGTTTCAAAAGCAAACAAAAACATCCCGATTCTATGGAGGTGCCTATCATGAAACCCATCCGTCGCTTATCGGCCCTGCTGCTGACCGCCACTATGCTCTCACCGCTGGCCGCCTGCGACTCCCCCGATCCCACGGAGTCCACCACCCCCGCAACCGAGGTTACGGAGCAAGCCACCGTCGAAGAATCCTCCGCCGAGGAAACCGCGGGCGAGGAGGAAACCACCGTGAACTTCACTATGCAAACCGTTCAGAACCCCGTTATGTCCGGTGCCGATCCGTGGGTGATCCGCCACGGGGACTATTACTACTCCTGCTTCTTACACTTCTACATCGCGCCCGATTGGAGCTACGGCGAATACGGCATCAAGGTCCTCAAGGCTTCCTCGCTGGACAAGTTAGACGAGGCAGAGGAGTTCGTCGTCTATCTCTCCCCCTCCCAGGGCGCAGGTGACTTCAATTTCTGGGCACCCGAGCTGCACTACATCAACGGCGAGTGGTACATCTACTTCACCGCCGACGACAACAACAACGACAACCACCGTATGTACGTCCTAAAGGGCACGTCACAGGATCCCACCCAGCCCTTTGAGCTGGTAGGTAAGATCACCGATCCCTCGGACAAGTGGGCCATCGACGGCACCGTCCTGCCCCTCGGCGACGAGCTGTACTTCATCTGGTCGGGCTGGGAGGGCGACCAAAACATCGCCCAGAAGATCTACATCGCCCACATGAGCAACCCCTGGACCATCGACTCCGAGCGCGTGTGCATCTCCACCCCCAAATACCAGTGGGAACGAGTGGGTGAGCCCTACGTCAACGAGGGCCCTGCCGTGCTTCAGCACAACGGCAAGACCTTCGTGACCTATTCCGCCTCGGGAAGCTGGACGGACGACTACTGCCTCGGCATGCTGACCCTGACGGGTGATGACCCCCTGAACCCCGACCATTGGGCGAAATCCCCGGACCCCGTGTTTGCAAAAGTACCCGGACTGCTGTACGGCCCCGGACACAACTCATTCACCACCGCCGACGACGGCAGTGTGTGGATGGTCTACCACGGCAACGTGACGGCGGGCGCCGGCTGGGACGGTCGCTCGGTATGGATCGCCCCCGTGACCTTCGACGCGGACGGCAATCCCCTATTCGGCAAGCCCCAGACTACCGTGGAGCTGCCCGTTGCAGTTAAGTAAATCGAATCGCCCAACGCCAAGTGACACCCGCAGGTGTCACTTGGCGTTTCAATTTTCAGTTTTTCGGAGTGCACCGCCCCCTTGACTTCCGTGCCCTTTTATGGTAAAATATATGCAATAAAACAAACGATCAACGATCAACGATCTTCCCGGAGGTACATATCATGAAACTCATGCGCCGCTTGACCGCCCTGTTGGCAGCAGCCGCCATGCTCTCGTCGCTGGCCGCCTGCAACTCCACCGATCCCGCGGAGTCAACCACCCCTACGACCGAAACAACCGAGGCCACAGAGGAAACTACCACCGAGGAGACTGTCATGACGCCCGTCTACCAAACCGTGCAAAACCCCGTCGCCCCCACGGGTGCCGATCCGTGGGTAGTCCGCCACGGAGACAAGTACTACTACTGCTACGCCACCATCGTGTGGTTCGTTGGCGCTGTCGCCGTGGCTGAGGTGGACTCTCTCGACAAGCTTGGCGAGATCGAGCTGGATGGCCACAACGTCTACCAGGGATCCTACGAGATTGGCGGCTATGTGTTCAATTTCTGGGCTCCCGAGCTGCACTACATCAACGGCGAGTGGTACATTTACGTAGCTGCTCTCTGCGAGGAGGAGCAGATCCAGCACATGATCGTTCTGAAGGGTACCTCGCAAGACCCTACCGATCCCTTTGAATACGTTGGCAGAATCACCGATCCCACCCAAAAATGGGGCATCGACGGCACCATCCTGCCCCTCGGCGACGAGCTGTACTACGTCTGGTCGGGCTGGGAGGGCGACAAGAACATAGCCCAGAAGATCTACATCGCCCACATGAGCAACCCCTGGACCATCGATTCCGAGCGCGTGTGCCTCTCCACCCCCGAATATTCGTGGGAGAAGGTGGGTGAGCCCTACGTCAACGAGGGCCCTGCCGTGCTTCAGCACAACGGAAAGACCTTCGTGGCCTATTCCGCCTCGGGAAGCTGGACCGATGACTACTGCCTCGGTCTGCTGACCCTGACGGGCGACGATCCCATGAATCCCGACCATTGGCAGAAAGCCACCTCTCCCGTGTTCCAAAAGGAGCCCGGGCTGGCTTACGGCCCCGGCCACAACTCCTTTACCACCGCCATTGACGGCAGCGTGTGGATGGTCTACCACGCCAACGAGGTACCGGGCACGGGCTGGGACGGCCGCTCGGTGTGGATCGCGCCCATCACCTTTGACGCCGACGGCAATCCGTTGTTCGGCAAGCCCGAGCGCACGGTGGAATTTCCCGTAGCGCTGAAATAAGAAGGCTCCAATCAACCGAAAGGCGGTGTGCCCATGGACATTTTATTCAAAAACACGCATACGAGAACCAAGGAACTGACCAAGGAAATGTACCGATACTTCTATTTTCAGCGAACGTCAACCATCGTGGTGTTTGTCCTGCTGTCCCTTTCCTTCCTCGCGAATGCGGTCAGCGGTATTCTTGGCTACTCCTACAGCATCGTTGTTTTGGTCGGCGTTCCCCTTCTGATTCTTTCCCGCATCTTTTTCTGCGCCTACCAGGTCAATACCATGAGAAAACGGGATCGGGAAATGAGCGAGCAGGACATCGAGGTCGAAACCATGGTGACCAACGAATACGTCCAAAACACGGCGCTGGGAAGTACTGCCAAAATCGGGCTTGACAAAATCAAGTACGCCACCCGGACGAAGAATCTGATCCTCCTGCATACCAAAGCCAATCTGATCTACATATTCCGAAAAGACACCTTTACCGTCGGAAGTTATGACCAGTTCATGGCGTTTCTGAAAAGCAAAGGCATCAAGGTAAAGGGCAAGTAGCACATTGAAGAGCCCGTGACCGAGACCGATACAGCCGAGTCTCCCGCGGCTGACGAGACCGCACAGCCCACGGAGCCCGCTGACTCCGACGTCTAATATCAAAAATACTCCCGAACGCCAGCGCGCTCGGGAGCGTTTTTTGTGTTTTGCAATATCACAAATTTGGATTTATCGAGCAGGGGTTTCACCCCTGCACCCCACCAGAAACTTTTTTGCAAAAAAGTTTCTGGACTTCAAAAAACTTAAAAAATATATATTTCACAATTGTTCTTGCCAATATATTTTTGAAGTTTCTTGAAGGGAGTTTGAGGGAAACTTCTTGCAAGAAGTTTCCCTCAAGGCGTTCCCCACTCCCCTACAAACCCCAATTTGTCAAAGCATTTCCTTCTTGACCCGTTTTTGCCGGTCGCTGACGTTGAAGGCCGCGGCGTACTGCGTTTTGTTGAGGCAGCCGCGCAGACGGGCGAGGGAGGTATAGTAATCGTAGTAGGCGAAATCCTTACTGTTCATGACGAACCACTGGGTGTGGAGCGCCTCGCACCACAGGTCATAGCCGCGGGTCACGTCCACGTAGATATAGGGAGTAAAGTCGGCGTCATCCTCCCAGTTCTCGGCGTAGTACACGGAGGCGTAATGCCGCTTGCCGCGAATGCGGTCGCACTCCACCACCGAAGCGAGAAACTGCGCGTCGGGCACGATGAGATGAGTATTGTTGTGATCCTTGTGCATGGCCGAGCGCCAATGGGTCACGATGAGGTCGGGGCGCACCTCGCGAATGACGTTCGCCACCTCGTAGCGCACGTCCTCGTTGTTGGGCAGCTCTCCGTCGGCATACGGCAGGACAAACGCCCGCCCGTTCACCATGCGGGCAAAGGCCTCCGCCTCGGCCACCTTTTGCTCACGGTACTCGGCCACCGTCAGGTGGGGCGGGTTCCCCCTCTCGCCTGCCGTCATGGCCAGCGTGAAATTCTCTCCGCCGTCCACGGCGTTGGCCGCCATGAGCGAGCCTGCGGTCAGCTCGGCGTCTCCAATGTGTCCTCCAATGGCTAAAATTCTGCGTGGCATAGTAAGTAATCTCCTTTCACGTCCGAATCTATTACAGCGTGGGGTGATCCCGCACCACCACAGGGGCGTTGGGATCAAAGGCCGTCCCCCACGCGCGGGTATAGAGTCCCAGCCCCGCGATGAGTATCTCCTTGGTATATGACCGCTCGCGCAGAGCGACGCGAACGTCGTAGTGGCGCTCCCTCTGATCGTACAAATACTGTCCGCAGGGATAGTACAGGATGGACGCCTGCACGGTCTCGTAGAAGTACAGCGGCGAATCCTCTACCCCATGGTGGGCGATCTGCACCATATTACTCCTGAGATAATCCCCGTAAACGCCCAGCATCCAATCCGCACCGGGCTTGCCCATGTCGCCCATCACGAGGAATCGGTAGTTCTCCTCCCCGCCCTTCTCGTCATACAGGCGCGTCACGAGACTGCTGTTGTTGAAGAACCACGCCTCGTGCGTCACACCCGACTTGTAAATATCATCGGATGCCAGCAGAACCTCCAGCTTCAGGTTGCAGAAGGTGAATTCCATGCCCGTGTGGGCGTACACCGTCTTGGCACCATCGAATTTGGCAATATCCCGATGCACCTCCTCGTTGAAGTAGGTATCCCCCATTTCGGCCGTCGCCACCTCGGCATCAATGGGCGCGAAGATCACGTGCTCCAGCACCACCGAGTCAGCAAAGCAATTGGCAAACGCGCGGAAGGCGGGGTAATGATCCGCGTGGGAATGAGTCAATACCCACGCACGAACGATGGGCTTGCCCTCCCCCTTATAATGCTCCTCGAGGAAGGCGCGGATGCGCAACTCCTGCCCCTCATAGGCACCGTCAAAGATCAGAAACGAGCCATCGGCCAAGCGGACGACGTAGCCCATGCCGTTGATGTGATGCTCGTCCTGCATCTGTGTCACCGTGACCTCGTAGTCACCGTCGGTCACGGCGGGCGTCGCGGGCGGCAGGGTGTGAGCGGCGGTGGCGGAAAGGACGATATTCAGCTCGCCCGTGTTCGCCAGCCAGTACAGATGCGCCAATGGGCCGTCGCCTACCAGCGTGGTAAAGCGGCTCTTCGACTTGGTCACGTCGCTGTACGTACGGAAACCGCGCGCCCGATAGTACGCGCAGGCGGCCTCAAAATCGGCCTCGGTCTTGCCCGCGTAGGTATGCAGCACCGAACCGTCCTGACAGGTATAGGTGAGATCGGTGGCCTCATAGCCCTCGGGGAACCCAAAGGACAAGGCACCCGCCGTCGTCATGGAAGACATGTTGGGCGCGGCGGATGGGTACGGAGTACGATGTATCATAGAAAAGCTCTCCTCATAACTTACAAAAGCAATGGAACGGTCAAACCGTCCCGACGGCACCATTATACCATCTTTCCCCTTGCGTGTCAAGCGTGCGGAAATCCCCTCCCTTGACACGCGTGGGCGTTTGTGCTATACTGGTCTTAGAAAAACCATGCGCCCAAGGCGCGGAAAGGGGTATCCCCATGCTGCCCGAATTCATGCCCTTATACCCGACCGTCTTCGCCGTCGGCAACACCTACCGCGTTTTCATCCCCTTCACCGAGGAGGCCATTCTGTGGGTGCGAGTGGGTGACAGCACCTACTACGACCACGCGAACGGCGTTTTGCGCTCCGCCGCGGGCATGCACCGCGTGGACGTTCCCATGTCGGCGCTGGATGAGGCGGGGGAATACACCGTCGTTTACAAAAAGATGACCGATCGGACACCGTACTACCCACAGAGCAAGGCAGAGCGCGCCATTACGATTCCCTTCCGCCCCGTGCCGAGTGACGGGGATATCCATATCTACCATATTTCCGACGCCCACGGCATGGTGGCCGAGCCCATCGCGGCGGGGCGCTATTTCGGGGACGAGCTTGACCTGCTGGTGCTCAACGGCGACCTCTGCAACCACAGCGGCGACCCCGCTCGCCTGACCGCCGCCTGTGAGATCGCCTCGGGCATCACAAAGGGCCGCCGCGCGACGGTGTTCGCGCGGGGCAACCACGATGCTCGCGGCGCGTACGCCGAGATCCTGCAGGACTACACCCCCACCGCGGACGGCAAGACCTACTACTCTTTCCGCGTGGGCGGCTTGTGGGGGCTGGTGCTGGACTGCGGTGAGGACAAGCGCGACGATCAGGTGGAATACGGCGGCACGGTGTGCTTCCACGTCTTCCGCGAGGAGGAGACCGCCTTCATCCGCCGCGTGATCGAGAACGCCGAGCGCGAGTACGCCGCCGAGGGGGTACGGCACAGACTGGTCATCTCCCACATGGGCTTTACCCACGTTCTGCAGCCCCCGTTCGACATTGAGCAGGAGCTCTACCGCGAGTGGGCGCGGCTGATGCGCGAGCACGTCAAGCCCGACCTGCTCCTGCACGGCCACTACCACGCCACCCGCGTCTCCCCCGTGGGAAGCGACTTTGACCATCTGGGTCAGCCCTGCCCCGCCGTCATCGGCTCCCAGCCCATTTTTGACAAGGACCACAACCACCGCTTCGTCGGCTGTGCCCTCACCCTTTCGCCCGACGGCCGCCACCGCGTGGTGTTCAACGATAGCCTCGGGCAGATTTTGGGCGACTGTGTGATCGAATAAAACCCAACCAATTAACTCAAATTTGGAGGTACTCCCATGAAAAAATCAAGAAAAGCCCCGCTGATCGTATCCTACGTGCTGATCGGTCTGTTACTTGTCGGCGCGATCGCCCTGCTCGTCGTTCAAACGGCTCTGAACGGCTGGGTGATCGACACAGCGAATGCCGCGAAATGCGGTCTTGTGATCATCGGTCTCGGGATCACTCTCGTCAAGCTCATCAGCAAAACGGGCGGCGGCGTTTCGCTCCGCAAATATGAGTCGGCCTACCGCAAGGAGATCGGCTCGGCCTTCTCCGCCCCCGACCAAAAGAAACACAAGCGCGCCCTGCTGCAGGCCGCCGCACACTACAACGAAAATCAGTACAAAAATGCCATTAACCGTCTTACAGCGCTTCGCAAGGTGTGCCGCACGAATGACGACTACAACGCCGTTCTGCTCTTTCTTGCCCTGTCCTACTCCGACGCGGACATGACCGACGATGCCATCGCCGTCTACGAGGAGCTGGTCAAATTCTCTCCCACCCACTCTACGGCGTGGTCAAATCTCGGATCCTTATACGAAAAAAAGGGTATGCACAGCCGCAGCATAGAGTGCTTTGAATCAGCTCTCAAGCACAACGGGGAAAACGCCTACGCTTGGAACAATCTGGCGCAGGCACACCTCGCCGTGGGAAACTGGAAGGCGGTAATCGCCCCCGCCGAGCGCTCCCTTGCCATCAAATCCAACCTGTACCAAGCCGAGAACGCACTGACAATTGCTTATTTCGCTATGGGAGAAACGGAAAAGAGCCGCGAGCATTTTGACCGTGCCGTGCTTCTCGGCTCCAACGCCGCCAACTTGACCTCGGTTTTGAACGGCATGGCGCACGGCAACGTGGCGTTTGGTGATACGAGCAGCGTCCGCGACGAGGTCGTGCGCGCCAACGGGCATCTCCAGCGCGACACCGCCCTGCCTATGGTCGAGGTGCGTCTGCCCGCCCCCGACGATGGCAACCGTTCCCGTCTCGGCGGTGCTCCCGTTGATTCGGCTGTTCCGATTGACAGCGCAGGGCAACCCATGAAGCTACTCGCGGCCATCTGGTGCTCCGAGGTGCGCGGCGTACCCGATTTCCCCGCGCGCGGTGTGCTTCGCTTTTACGTGGCCGACAACGATCTGTACGGCGCTGACTTCGATCACCCCACCGAGCAGTCCGATTTCCACGTTCTGTATGACGAAAACGAAGACAGCTTTGACACCGAGCTGCGCGATGATCCATCGCTCAGCCCCTCCTTCCCCATTCAACACGTACAGCCCGTGCGTCTGACCCCCGCCATGAGCTCGATCCGTGCGACCGACTACCGCTTTGAGGCGTGCGTCAACGCCGCCCTGCGCAAAGCGGGTCTGGAGGACGATATGGATAGCCTGAGCGACGCAGAATGCGATTACCTATACGAGCAAAACGAGTACGCGGGACACCGCATCGGCGGTTTCCCCTGCTTTGAGCAAACCGATCCGCGCGACGATTGCCCCGACCTGCAACGCTACGACACCCTGCTTTTGCAGATCGTCAGCCACAGCATGCCCGACGGGCACGGCAGAGAACAAAACCTCATTATGTTCGGTGACGAGGGCGGTTGTCAATTCTTCATCCCGCAGGATAAGCTGCGCGCCCACGACTTCTCCGACGTGCTCTACTCGTGGGATTGCGGATGATCACACGGCGCTCATAACCAACGTTTTTAGTTAAAGGAGCATCTCTATGAAACGATCCAAAGGTCTCTCGATCATTCTCCTTTGCCTCTGCCTCGCGGCGCTGATCGGTTTGAGCGTCATCAGCCACGTTTCGTCCGCAAAGGCCGATCAGCTCATGAGTGCCGACCTTGACGGGGCGAACGATACCCTGCCCGGCGCTTCGTGGGTATTCGTTTTGATTACGTACTTTGGGCTGATATTTATCTTTTTTGTGGAGAGCTTTATCGTGGCTCTGTGCGGATGGATCGCAACCCTTGCGGGCATAAAATTTGCCGCGAACCGTATTTTTAAAGGCATTTTCATCGCATTTACGGTATATTTTTCCATCGTCCTGCTGGTGACCGTCGGCGCGATCCTTTTGGTGATCCTGCATTGAACCTCCGCCGCGCCGTTGCCCTCCCCTTGTAACGATCCGGCCATACGTCAAATTGGGGTTTGTCTCGCAGGGGTTTCACCCCTGCACCCCACCAGAAACTTTTTTGAAAAAAAGTTTCTGGACTTCAAAAAACTTGAAAAAGACATATTTGACAATATCTTTTGGCAATATTTTTTGAAGGTTCTTGAGGGGGTGTGGGGGAACTTCTTTCAAGAAGTTCC
>CAJGEA010000024.1 GCA_904502015.1 uncultured Clostridia bacterium
GGTCTGGCCGTCAGCGGCGGTGGAGAAGATCTGGCTCTTCTTTACGGGGATGGTGGTATTGCGGTCGATGATACGGGTGAAGATATGACCCATGGTCTCAATACCCAGCGACAGAGGGGTAACGTCCAGCAGGAGCAGATCCTTGACCTCGCCGCCCAGCACGCCACCCTGGATAGCGGCACCGATGGCTACGCACTCGTCGGGGTTGATGCCCTTGAAGGGATCCTTGCCAAGGTACTTCTTAACGGCCTCCTGCACGGCGGGGATACGGGACGAGCCGCCCACCATGAGGATCTTGTCGATCTTCTCAACGGGCACGCCTGCGTCGCGGATGACCTGCTTGGTGGGGCCCATGGTGGCCTCTACGAGGTCGGCAGTGATGCGGTCGAACTCGGCGCGGGTCAGGGTTGCCTCAAAGTGGAGAGGGCCTGCGGCGGTCGCGGTAATAAAGGGCAGGTTGATATCCGACTGGGTCATACCGGACAGCTCGATCTTTGCCTTTTCTGCGGCGTCCTTGAGTCTCTGCAGAACCATCTTGTCATTGCGGAGATCAACGCCGTTCTCCTTGAGGAACTTATCGGCCATCCAGTTGATGATGCGCTGGTCGAAGTCGTCACCGCCGAGACGGTTGTTACCTGCGGTAGCCAGCACCTCGAACACGCCGTCCGAGATCTCGAGCAGGGATACGTCGAAGGTACCGCCGCCCAGGTCGAAGACCAGAATGCGCTGGTTGTTTTCCTTATCCATACCGTAGGCGAGAGCGGCGGCGGTAGGCTCGTTAATGATACGCAGAACCTCAAGGCCTGCGATCTTACCGGCGTCCTTGGTGGCCTGTCTCTGTGCGTCGGTGAAGTAGGCAGGAACGGTGATGACGGCCTGGGATACCGACGTGCCGAGGTATGCCTCTGCATCCGCCTTCATCTTCTGCAGGATCATCGCGGAGATCTCCTGAGGAGTGAAGTTCTTACCGTCGATCTCGACCTTATGTGCCGTACCCATGTGGCGCTTGATGGAGCTAATGGTGCGGTCGGGGTTGGTGATGGACTGGCGCTTAGCGACCTGACCGACCATGCGCTCGCCGGTCTTGGAGAATGCGACCACAGAGGGGGTGGTGCGAGCTCCTTCGGGGTTGGGGATAACGATGGGCTCGGAGCCCTCAAACACGGCGACGCAAGAGTTGGTCGTACCGAGGTCAATACCAATGATCTTTCCCATAATAGTAATCTCCTTTTATATAGATGAATTTTTTTATAGTGATTTGTTTATTGAAAAGTTTTTAGGAATCCAAAACCCTTTTTTCAAAAAGGGTTTTGGCGGGTTCCAAGGGCAGAGCCCTTGGCGGGGTTTGGGGCAGAGCCCCAAAATATCAGTTCGCTACCGTTACCATAGCGTAGCGGATGACGTGGTCGCCCTTTTTGTAGCCCTTCTGGTAGACCTCAACGATGGCGCCCTCGGGCAGGCTCTCGTCCTCCACGTGCATGACGGCATTATGAATGTCGGGGTTGAAGGTCTCGGTCTCCACGGCCTCCACACCCAGCTTGGCCAGCGCGTCGACAGCACTTTTCAGGGTCATGGTAATGCCCTTCCCCAGCGGAGATTCGGCATCGCCCTCGCCAAAGCCCGCAACGGCGCGCTCCAGCGTGTCGATCACGGGAAGCAGGGCCTTCACGGCATCGGCAGTCGCGTCAGTGTATATGCTCTCCTTCTCCTTGACCGTGCGGCGGCGGAAGTTGTCGTACTCGGCGAGCATGCGGAGGTACTTTTCCTTTTCCTCTTTCAGCTCGGCCTCGGCGGCCTCCAGCTTCTTTACGGTCTCGGCCAGCTCGGCCTCTACCTTCTTGAGCTTCTTTTTATCGCCCTTGGACTTGCACTCGTCCTCCACGACGGTTTCGGTGGAGGGGGTCTCCTCCTCGGGGGTTACGGTGTCGAGATTTTCCTTGGTTTCACTCATGATCTCGTCTGTTTCCTTTCCGTTATATACTGTATCTGCGGTAGCTAATGCCCACCACCGCCCTCAGCGGTACCTGCGTCGGGGATGGACGGCGTTTCGCCACCCTCCAACAGCGTGTCAATACTGCCCGACAGCCCTTCCAGAGTTGCCAGCACCTTGGCGTAGTCCATGCGTGCGGGGCCCAGCACACCGATCGCACCGATGGTTTTGCCTTCTCTAACGATGGGCTTATACACCAGCGCCGAGCGATCCATGACCTTGACGGCGCTCTCCGAGCCGATGACGACGTTGATGCCGTCGCCCTCGCGGTCGGATACCATCCTCAGGATATCCTCCTGATTCTCGATGGCACCCAGCACCTCCTTCATGCGGTCAGGATCACTGAATTCGGGATATTGAAGCAGGCGGTCCATACCACTGACCTTCAACTCACCCTCGTCGAACTCGCTCATGGCCTCGTAGATGACCTTGACCACCACGCCGACCAGCGGGGCACGCTCGCCCATGACCTTCTCCATCTCCATCATAATGGGGAGATTGATTTCGTCGGCTGAGAGATCGTGCAAATGCTCGTTGCAAACGGCGGCCAGAAAATCCGTCACGCCCTGATTGATGGGGGGATGACCCTCCAGGCGAACGGTCTTGGTCTTGACCTGACCGTTGGAGGCCACAAGCACCATGATGAAGGTGGACGCGTCCAGATACACCGCGTCAAGGCGACGGATCTGCACCTGCCCAACCTTGGGCCTGATGGCGAATGCGGTATAGTTGGTGAGCTTTGATGCCACCTTGGAGGCGGTGAGCAGAATGTGATCCAGCTCGGCCATTTTCTGCCTGAGTAGCTCGTTGATCTGGTAAATCTCACGCGCCGTCATGGCGTAGTGCTCCACAAGGGAGTCTACATAGAAGCGGTAGCCGCGCTCACTTGGCACTCGACCTGCCGAAGTGTGAGGCTGTTCGAGGTATCCGAGGGCTTCCAGCTCGGCCATTTCGTTCCGAATGGTAGCAGAGGAGCAAGGGATCTGCTTACTTTCCATCAGATACTTGGATCCAACGGGCTCGCCATCGGCAATATGCGCGTCTACAATCGCCTTTAGTATGAGCTTTTTGCGTTCGCTCAATTCCTGCGGTTGGCCGCTCATGCGGATTCACCTCAACTTTCGGATTGTGATTCGTTGTTTTTAGCACTCATTGGCTTCAAGTGCTAACCACGCTATAAATATACCACGTTCCACCCCGTTTGTCAACCCCTATTCCTGATTTTTTGCCCATTTTTATTATTAACATTTTATGAACGTGAACAGACGGTGCCTGACACTGCCAAAAAGCCTGCCGCGGAGCGGCAGGCTTTGGGCTCATTCAATTCTTTTTCTGCTTCTGCGCAATCGCGCGGAGCTCTCCCACGAGCGCGTCGGTCAACTCGTCGGCGGCTCCCTTCCCCGCGTAGCGCGCCATGTCGTAGGCTTGGAACAGCTTTTGCTCCTCCTCGTCCCTCGTGACGTCGCGCCCAATCTCGGCGGGAGTCATGGTTCGCTTCATGCGGTAGCCCTCACGGATGCGGCGGATCATATAATCAATGAAGATAAAGCGCACGCGGGCGGCGTTGTCGGTCTGCTCAGCCCACTTGAGGTCGTTCTTGAGGCGCTTCTTGGGCTTCTTGACCTTTTCCTCGTCGCCAAAGACGATGCTTCGCTCATCTCGACCGCCGAGGCGGTTGCGGCGCGTAAGATCGATACCGATGCCGGCCAGCACCTTGGTAACGGCGGTAACGAAGGGCTTGACGATACGGGCCAGCACGCGCAGAGCGGCCTTGCCCAGCTTGCGGCGCATACTGGGGGTGAGCATACGGAGCAGGTCGCGCACACCGAGCGCCGCCGTGACCACGGCGACGATGGTAGAGGCAAGGCGGAGCTCGTTGGCATACTTGGCGATCCACGCGTTTTGGCTCCCCGAGATGGAGATTGAGAAGGAAAGGTCGGCCACGAACAGTGCCCACCACAGGATCACCCATACCAGACGGCGCTTGTCCAGCGATTCCCAAACCTCCCGCAACTGGTTGCGGGTTTCATCGGCGGGGGTTTGCTTCTTAGGCTTGACGCGGGTGGCGGTTACGGTATCACGCACACGGGTGACCGCTACTTCATCGGTCTTTGCGGGCACATTGCTTGTCCTGACTTTTTTGGACTTGGGACGAAGCTTTTGGGCGCGCTTGCGGCAGGTGGCGGCCAGGGCGGCGGCGTCTGCGTAGTAGGAAACGCGCTCGAATATCTCGGCCGCGTCCTCGAATGCGCTGTAAACGTGCGCACGCTCCATCAGCGCCACGCCCTCGGCGTACATTTTCTCGCCGTAGTAGCGCTCGTAGCGCTCGAGTAGCTCGCGGGTATCCTTGTAGCCCTTGATGGCGCGGAAGATCTCTACGGCGCGTCCGATCTCCTCCAGAGTGGCATCGGAATTCATAACGAGAGCGGTCGCCTCGGCGTAGTCAAACGCCTTGGCGCGGATGGCATAGACGCGCGCCAGCTCACGGGCATCCGAGTAGTCGGATATGAGCTGCATGACGCGCGCGGCCTCGCGGTACTCGTCAGCGGTGGGGGCGGACAGGGACGCGATGCGCTCGGTAATCTCGCGGTAGGCAGGGGCAGACGCCGCCTTGATGCACCGCAGGTACATTTGCGCCGCATCCGAATAGGTATCCAGCGCGTGAAACTCGTCAGCCAGCTCGATATAGGCCCGCCACGAGGAGGCCTCGGCAAAGCGGCGAGTAGCGGCAATATAGCGGGCGTTCAGCTCGCTTTCGGTCATAGGGCGATCAGCCATCCGACTCCACCTCCTCTCGCAGGATCACGGTCTGCACCGAGTTGCCAAGCTGCTCCAGCGAGGCAATGCGCTCGGGTACGTCGCCGTGAGTATCGAACGCCACGATCAGCACCTCGGTATCCCGCATTCCCTCGCGGATATCCCGCTCAAGGATGGAGGCGAAGGAGGCGCCGTCAGCGGGATCCATACACGCCATCTCACGCAGAATGGCAACGAGGTGCGACTCCGAGCCGTCGGGGGAGAATCGGGTGGACATCTCGCCGTCGGTGCGCTTACAGTTGGCGGCAAAGCCCACGCACAGACCGTCGTATATGGCGTCACGCACCAGCGCGGCGCAGAAGGACAGCCCACGCTCCACGCGGCGGCGGTATTCATTACCGTCAATGCGGCTGCCCATGGGCAGATGGAGATCCATGTAGATCATGAGGCGGCGGGAGGCGCAGTAGTCGCGGGCGTTGACCTTGAAGGGGGAGGAGGAAAAGCCCGTGGCGGGCACGCGCGCCGACGCCTTGAAGTTGATCTGGGAGAGGCTATCCCCGAATCGGTAATCGCGGATGCCTGCGAGGGAAAAGGGATCGGTAAAGAGGGGATGGCGGCTGATGTAGTCGCCCTGCACGCGGCCAATGGCCAGAGCGGGCAGATTCAGGGGGATCGCCTTGGGATAGACGTAGAGCTCGGCGGGGGCCTCCAGCGGGATGGGTTGCTTCTTAGTATATATGGAAGCAATCTGGAGCTTGTAATGTCCGCGGGCGCGGGCGGTCAGGCGGTGGTGGCGCTTGATCTGCATATAGGGCCACAGGTGAAAGCGGCTGATGCAGTACTGCATGGTACTGCTCGGATCGGGCTCGTATTCCTCCAGCTCCAGTTCGTTATAAAAGTAGGACTCAATATCCACGAACAGAAGCGGGAAAAAGCCGGTATTACGCACGGTTTCAATCAGCTCGACCTCCTCGCCCTCGTACACGCCCACCTCCGAGAAATGACGCTCGTAGACGATGCGCCCGAGGCGGGATGCGCGCATAGCGCCATACACGCGGAGCAGTATCCAGAGAACAAGCAGAACCGCAAGGACGGTCACGATCACCGCAAAGGCGGGTGACTCAATGAAGTCCAGAATGGCGTTGAGGGTAAGCTCAAGGCCCGTGCCAACCACCGATCCGTCCCAGAATGCCGCGAGCGGACATAGGGGATGGAAATATATCATATTAGTTCCCCTCAAACACCGCTTCGGTGGGGACGGTGACCATGCCGAGGATGTCCTCGATGATGTCGTAGGCGGCGTTCTTCTTGATGCGAAGGGTGTTTTCCAGCGTCAGGCGGTGATCCAGCACGGGGTGGGCGGCACGCTTGACGTCGTCGGGGGTGACGTAGTTGCGGCCCGCGATGGCGGCGTAGCCCTTGGCGGCCTTCATCAGCGACAGCGCGCCACGGGGGGACACGCCCAGCACCACCTTGGGGTAGGTACGGGTCTTTTCCACGATGGAGGTGATGTAGCTCATCATCTCGCGGCAGACGTACACGCGGGGCAGCTCGGCGATAGCCGTGAGCAGTTCATCGGCGGTGACGACGGGCGTGAGGGTCTCCAGCGGACTCTCGCGGTCAAAGCGGGCGAGGATATCCACGCCCTCGCCGTGGTTGGGGTACTCCATGCGGCCCTTCATGAGGAAGCGGTCAAGCTGTGCCTCGGGCAGGGGGAAGGTTCCCATGCTCTCGACGGGGTTTTGGGTCGCGATGACCATGAAGGGGCGGGCCAGCTTGAAGGTCTTGCCGTCGATGGTCGCCTGGATCTCCTCCATGCACTCAAGGAGTCCCGACTGGGTCTTGGGGGTGGCGCGGTTGATCTCGTCGGCGAGAACGATGTTGGCAAAGATGGGGCCCTGCACGAACTCGAACTCGGATTTCTTCATATTAAAGAAGTTGACACCCGTGATATCCGAGGGGAGCAGGTCTGGGGTGAACTGGATGCGCTTATAGGTGCAGTCCACCGAGGCGGCGAGGGACTTGATCAGCACGGTCTTACCCGTACCGGGTACGTCCTCCAGCAGAACGTGACCGCCCGAGAGCAGGGACACGATGAGCATATCCACGGTTTCGGATTTGCCCACGATGACCTTGGCGATATTATCCTTGATTTTGGTATATACGTCGGTGATATGTGCGGAGATCTGGGTTGCCATAAAAACCTCTTTTGCTTCGTATTTGCGCCCCGAAAGCATCGAGCGCACTTCTCTACTATTGTACCTCTTTTAGGGGGATTTGTCAAGTAAAAAAGTGCCGTTGGGGATAACTGGTTTTCGACTTGCATCCCACACTTAAGTATTTCCAACACTCTTGCCTTTCGGGAATTTATGTGATATAATAGAAACAACTCAAGCAGAGGAGAACAAACCATGAAGCACACGCAAAAAGATATGGCTCTGGGTCTGCGCCTGCCGTGCAGTCCCGATCCCGCAAATGTCCCTTTCACGTTTACACTGGACGGAAAGTTATACCGTGGATTTCCCCAAGAATTACACCCGTGCGCCGAACTCGTGCGCATCGACGCAATAGTCACACTACACCGCTTTACGGCTTTTGCGGACGGTCTGCAACTGATCGCAGAACGCTACGATTACCGTGATTTTGCCGTTTGTGAGTGGGTGATGCACATTGAGAACGCATCCGACCGCGACTCGGCACGCATATCGGATTGGCGTTTTTGCACCGAGCTTGCCGCCGAGCAGACTACGCTCTACCACGGCAACGGGGACACCTGCAATCCCAGCGGGTACACCTGGCAGACCAGTGCGCTTGGCGCGCAACCCCTGCACATGGAGCCGTGCGGCGACGGCACTTCCTGCAACGGTGCTTTCCCCTATATGCGCCTATTATTCGGTGATTGGGGCGTCAATCTGGCAGTCGGTTGGAGCGGCCATTGGAACGCCGATTTCACGCTTGAGGGCGGCTGCTTGCATCTATCGGCGGGGCAAGCGATGTTTGACGCCTACCTGAAACCGGGCGAGCGCGTGCGCTCCCCTCGCGTAACCATGCAGGCCTTTGACGGTGGGCATGACCGCGGTCGCAATTTGTGGCGTTCCTTCTACTTTGCGCACATACTGCCGCACGAAAAGGACGGCCACCCCCTCTCCCCCAAGATGTTTTTGCACACCTGGATGATCGACGGCAAGAGCGAATTTTCGGGCACAACCGAGCAAAATCAGATTGATTCGGTCAACACCTACCTACAAAAAGGCTTCTCGCCCGACGTGTGGTGGATGGACGCAGGCTGGTATCCCTGCAACTACAACTGGGTAGAGGGCGTTGGCAACTGGTTCGTCAACCCCGAGAATTATCCGCGCGGATTTGCGCCCGTGACCGATCATTTGCATAAGAACGGCATTGACTTTCTGCTCTGGTTCGAACCCGAGCGCGTATACCGCGACAGCGAGCTCTGGCGCGAGCATCCCGAGTTTTTGCTGTTTTACGGGGAAGACAACGCATTTTTGCAGAACAACGCGCTGTTCAACCTCGGCGATCCCGCCGCGTGCGATTGGCTGATCGAAAAGATCGACGGTCTCATCAAGGAATACGGTGTGGACGTGTACCGTCAGGACTTCAACTTCCCTCCCATGCCCTACTGGCAGTATAATACTGAGCCGGGACGCGCGGGTATTTTGGAGAACCTGCATATTCAGGGCTACTATCGCTACTGGGATACGCTACTTGCGCGCAATCCCGGACTTTGGATCGACTCCTGTGCCTCGGGCGGCAGAAGAAACGATCTTGAAACCATGCGCCGCGCCGTGCCCCTGCACTACACCGACGTAGGCTACGGTCATCACCCCATCAAGCAGCTCCAGCACAGACAAATGTTCGAATGGATTCCCTACTTCCGCGCACATAATTACAACTGGTGCAACGAACAGGGCGAATACGACGGTGGGCGACACCCCATCGATGCCTTTTCCTACCACAACGCTATGACACCCGCGTTGACCGAATTGGTGGAGTTTTACGATGACGAAGAGTTGTTTGCACAAGGCAAGGTATTCCATCCCATCTGGCGCCGAGCCGCCGAGATCATGCTGCGCGCCGATTACTACCCCTTGACCGAATGCAAGCAGGATACGCGGGACTTTTGCGGATTGCAATTTGACGAGGACGGCGCGGGATACGTACAGGTCATGCGCAACGTAGACGCACCCGAAGAAGCGATCACGCTCTTCCCGTTCGTGTACGATGTGGGACGCACCTACACCTTGACCGAGGCCGTCAGCGGCGAGGTACGCACAATTACGGGAGCAGAGCTCAAAGCACACGGCATGCGCTTTGCCATGCCGAAAAAGAGCGGTCAGCTGTGGTTTTACATAAGTGAATAGGCGAACCGACTAACGCCCTGCGACCACCAATCCCGACTGCATGACCGATCCCTTTTGTTAAATGAAGAAATCCCCCGACAGACAGCAATCTGTCGGGGGATTTTTGCCCTTATAAGGAACTTACAAATGCGCTCTTTACGAGAGAATCAGATCTCCCCATAGAGCTTATCGAGATTGTAGAACTCGCGGGTCTCGCGGGTGAAGACGTGAACCAGCACGTGGCTGTAGTCCAGCACCATCCAGGAGCGGTTGTCGCGTCCCTCGGCGTGGAGGGGCTCCACGGCGCGGCGGCTCATCTGGTACTCCACCTCGCCGCCCAGCGTCTGCACGTGGGTGGAGGAGGTACCCGTGGCCAACACCATGAAGTCGCAAATGTCGGTCTTGCCCTCCATGTCAATGATCTTGATGTCCTGACCGCGCTTGTGGTCGAGGAACAGGGCGATCGCCTCCGCCATCTCGCGGGCGGTGGTCTCATCACCCAGAGGGGCGGGCTCGGTTTCGGGAGCATCCAGCTCGGCTTTGATCTTTTCGATATCCATAATCTTTCGTTCCTTTCTGTTACTTGGCGTTCGCCGCTTTTTCCTCGCGGCAAAGTTCATTGCGTGCATCCATCGTATCAATGCTGATGACCGCGTCCTCGCACAGAAGGGCGCGCACTGTCATCTCAAAGGACATGATCAGGGTGCGGCGCAGGTGGGCGAGGCGGTCGGCCTCACTCATGCGCTCGGGCTTTGCGTCCCAAAAGAAGGTACGCAGGCGCACGCAATCGGGAAATTTGCGGGATTCGTCGATATAATCGGCGAGGTAGAGCAGCTTTTCGGTGAGCGTCATGCCACCATGCCCCGTCGTGTGCCAGCGGACGGCCGACACCACGGTTTCGTGATTGAAGGCGGGGTAACGCTCGGGGATGAGGGCCGCCGCCGTTCGGGCGTGGAAGGTTTTTGGAGCCATCTCATCGTCAGGGGACAGCGCAATACCCCGCTCGCGGCAGATCTCCCGCTGCGTCGCGGTATCCAACTCCTTGGTAATATCGTGCAGGAGTGCGGCGGCGCGGAGAAGATTCGTTTCATCGGGGCAGTAGATGGCGGCCAGACGCGCCGCCATGTCCTCCACCGCCACGGTATGCAGGTAGCGTTTCTCGGACATCTCAGCGCGCAGGCTCTCGCGCAGGGCGGAAAGCTCGCCCTCGTTCCACGGTGCTCGATCCATATTGTATCACCGTTACCCCTCATGGGGCATCCTTTCGTGTGGGTTTCTATAGCCTCGGCTATCGGTTCTTAGGCTTTCCGATACAAGCCTTTTTCTTGTATATACCGCGCCACGGCGGGGTGAACCATCCCGTCCACCGACCGTCCCTCGGCGATCGCCGCGCGGATCTCGCTGGAGGATACCTCCACGGGCGGAGTGACGATGCGGCGCACCACGCGCCCGTATGCCTCGTGATACTCGGCGATTTTTGCCACGATCCGCTCATCCAGCTCGGAATCCGACTCGCGGCGGACGTACACGGGGTAGCAGAGGCGGAAGATCTCGGCGGGCTCGCGCCATTGTCCCAGCGTCAGCATCATGTCGGTGCCGAGCAGGAGGAACAGCCGATTCTCGGGGTCGTACATCTCGCGCAGGGTGTCCACGGTGTAGCTCTTGCCCTCGCGGCGCATCTCCAGATCGCTGATAATCACGCCCTCTACGTCAGAAAACGCGAGGCGGCACATCTCCAATCGGTCGGCGTTTGAGGCATCCCCCTTCATCTGCTTATGGGGGGACACGCCCGTAGGGATGACGTACAGAATATCCAGCCACATCTGCTCCATAAAGGCTTTCGCCGCGGCAACGTGACCGTTGTGAACGGGGGAAAACGTCCCTCCGTATATGCCGATACGCATGGCGGTTTCACTTCCTTTCGGTGCTTGGAATCAGAGCTCGATGTGGCGCTTGCCGTTCAGCGAGCGGCGGTAGAGGATGAGCTTGCGCCCGATGACCGACACCACGGTGGCGGACAGCGCCTCGGCCAACGCCTCGGCGGCCTCGCGGGGGGTGCAATCGGCAGTTTCCAGCACCGAGAGCTTGATGAGCTCGCGTGCCTCCAGCGCGTCGGACACGGTGACGGCCAGATTCTCGGTCAGACCGCCCTTACCGATCTGCATAATAGTGGGCATATCGGCAGCCATGGAGCGCAGGCGTGCGCGCTGAGACGAGGTCAGAGTGGGGGCGGCAGGGTAGATTCTTTCTTGGTTAGGGTTATTCATAGTATTTCTCCATATTACACGGTCAGAGGGATTTCAAGGCCTCTGCCAGCTTGGCAATGGCCTTTCCGCGGTGACTGATGGCGTTCTTTTCGGCGGCGGACAGCTCGGCAAAGGTCTTCCCATAGGGGGAATAGTAGAAGTAAGGGTCATAGCCAAATCCGCCCTCGCCGCGTGGGGTGTCAATGATAAGCCCCTCGGTCTCGCCGCGCACCACCACTTCCCTACCGTCGGGAAACACACAGGCGATGCAGCACACAAAGCGAGCGGTACGGCGCTCGGCCGGCACGTCGGCCAGATTTTGCACGAGCAGGGCGTTATTCGCGGCATCATCGCCGTGACCGCCTGCGTAGCGTGCCGAGTAGATGCCGGGGGCGCCATCCAGCGCGTCCACGGCCAGTCCCGAGTCATCACCGACGCCGGCAAAGCGGCCGCCCGATGCGGTCATGGCGGTACGCGCCTTGATGAGCGCGTTTTCCTCAAAGGTGAGTCCGTTTTCCTCGATCTCGCCCTCAAGTCCAATATCGTCCAGGGACAGAATGGAAACCTCGGGCAGATCGGCGGCCAGGATGGCTTGCAGCTCGGCGATCTTTTTCTTGTTGCGGGAGGCCAGCACGATGGTTTTCACGTCCATGGCTTAGCCCTCAAAGAGTGCGCTGACGAAATCGGCGGCGTCGAACTCCTGCATGTCGTCGATCTTCTCACCGACGCCGATGAACTTGACGGGAATGCCCAGCTCACGCTTGATGGACACGATGATACCGCCCTTGGCGGTGCCGTCCAGCTTGTTGAGGGTGATGCCCGTGATCTTGGCGGCGTTGCTGAATTCCTTGGCCTGCGACACGGCGTTCTGACCCGTGGTAGCGTCCAGCACGAGCAGGGTTTCACGGCACGCACCGGGCAGCTCGCGGTCGATGACGCGGTCGATCTTGGCCAGCTCGTTCATGAGATTCTTCTTATTCTGCAGGCGTCCTGCGGTATCGATGATGAGGACGTCGGCGTTCTTTTTCTTGGCGGCGGCAATCGCGTCAAACACCACGGCGGCAGGATCGCTGCCCTCGTTCTGGCGCACCATATCCACCTCTGCGCGCTCGCACCAAACGGCGAGCTGGTCGATGGCGGCGGCACGGAAGGTGTCGCCCGCGGCAACCACCACGGATTTACCCGCAAGGCGCAGCCTCTTGGAGATCTTACCGATAGAGGTGGTTTTGCCCGCGCCGTTGACACCGATCACGAGAAGGACGGAGGGCTTGGTATCCAGCTTCAGGGGCTCGCTCTCACCGATCATGTCGGTCATGATCTCACGCAGAGAGGTGATGACCTGCTCCTTTTCCTTGAGGCGGCCGTCCTTGATGCGCTCGCGGAGCTCGTCCAGAATCTCCTCGGTGGCAACCATACCCACGTCGGCGGAGATCAGAATTTCCTCCAGCTCCTCGAGGAGGTCTTCGTCTACCTTGACGAAGCTGCGGAGCATGGTATCCACGGGGGCAAAGATAGCGTTACGGGTTTTGGTCAGGCCCGATTTCAGTCGTCCCCAGAAGGATTTTTTGGTAGTGGTGTCCTCCTCGGACTCGGGAGCGGGTTCGGCAACGGGCGAATCGTGATTCGCCCCTACGGCAGATTCCTCTACGGGTTCCTCTACGGGTTCCTCTACGGGTTCCTCGGTGGGTTCCTCGGTGGATTCCTCGGTGGATTCCTCGGCGGGTTCCTCGGCGGGTTCCTCGGCGGGTTCCTCGGCGGGTTCCTCGGCGGGTTCCTCGGCGGGTTCCTCGGCGGGTTCCTCTACGAGCTCCTCGAAATACTCCTCAAGGATCTCACCCACAATTTCGGTAGCAAGCTCCTCGGTTAGCTCCTCGTCGGCGTCCTCGGCAGGCTCATCAACGGGTGCTTCCGCGGTTTCCTCCGCGGTTTCCTCCGCGGTTTCCTCCGCGGTTTCATTTACAGACTCCTCTGCGGATTCATCTGCGAGGTCAGCCTCGGGAGTTTCGCTCTCCTGCTCCTGCGGGACGACGCCTTCCTCGGCGGGGGTGGATTTATTCTTTTTTCCAAACAGATTAGCTAAAAAGCCCATTCCAATCACTCTCCTTATTCTTGGCAATATCGGCAACGTCCAGCATCAGCACCTTGGAGATGCCGCGCTCGGGCATTGTCACGCCGTACAGACGGTTGGCTGCCGCCATGGTACCGCGGCGGTGGGTAATCATAATAAACTGAGTTTCGTCCGAATAACGCTTGATGTACTGCGCCAGTCGCTCTACGTTGACCTCGTCCAGCGCCGCCTCGATCTCGTCGAGGATGCAGAAGGGTGAGGGATTGACCTTGAGCACTGCAAAGAACAGCGCGACGCCGATGAAGGCCTGCTCGCCGCCCGAAAGCTGCATGAGATTCGTGATAATCTTTCCGGGAGGGGCGGCCTTGATTTCGATGCCCGATTCCAGCACGTTCTCGGGATCGGTCAGGGATATCTCGGCGCTACCGCCGCCGAACAGTTCGACAAAGGTTTCTCGGAAGTTATCGTTGATTTGGTTGAACGCCGTGACGAAGGCGGTCTTCATCTCGCCCTCAAGTCCCGTAATGATGCCCGTCAGCTCGGCCTTGGATTTCTCCAGGTCGGCGATCTGGACGCTCATGGTTTCGTAGCGTTCCTTGACCTCGTTGTACTTCTCTACGGCCTCGGGATCGAAATGACCGATGGCGCGGAGCTTGTTGCGGCACTCGGTCTGAAGCGCTACTATCTCCTTGTGGTTCTCGGCGGTGACGGCGGGATAGCCCATAATGACGGCGTCGGCGCGGGACATTCCGTAGTCATCCCACAGTCGCCCCGAGAGCTTGTCCATCTCGGCCTGCAACGCCGTGAGCTTGGCTTCGGCAGTGGTATAGGCACGGAACAGCGTTTCCTTGTGGTTCATCTGGGCACGGATCTTCTCGGCCAGCGACGCCAGGCGTGCCTCGTAGGCGGCGTTATCCTCATCGACGCGGCTGCGATCATCGTTCAGCGTAGCCAGCTTCAGCTCGCCCTCGGCGTACAGGCGGCGATTTTCCGCCTGCGCGGCAGCGTAATCCGCCAGCTTCCGGCGGTAGGCGACCACGCGCTCATCGCTGATACGAATATCGTTCTCGCACGCCGCCATGCGCTCACGGCAGGCGTGTGCCAGCGTTTCCTCGGTTTCCACATCCTTGCGGGCGGCGGAAATGGCGATGAACAGACGGGTCTGCTCGCTTGTGAGCTGATCCACACGATCCTCGGCGTCGCCCCGCGCGGATGCTTGCTCCTCACGGAAGGCGCGCAGCTCGGACAAGACCTGCGCCCCGGCGGTTTCCTCGGCACGCAGGGCCTCCATATCGCCCTCGTACTGCTCACGGGAGCGAAGGATCTGCTCGCAATCCGCCTTCATGCGCTCCAGCAGAGTGGCGTTGGCGTCAAACTGCGCCTGCGCCTGCTCAAGACGGGCCGTTTCGTTGCCCAGAAGGACGCGGGTAAGATCCCGTTTGTCCTCAAGGCTTCCCTTCTCGTCGTCAGCCTCCTTGATGCGCTCGCGGATCTCGGCCAGCTCCCGCTCGCTTTGCTCCACGCGGGCGTTCAGCCCGACCAGCTCCTCCTCGAGGCGTTTGATCTCGCCCGCGCGGGTAAGCACACCGTTTTTCTGGTTGACCGAGCCGCCCGTGAACGAGCCGCCAACGTTGATCTGCTGGCCGTCCAGCGTGACCACGCGCACGCGGTAACGGAGGGCCTTGGCCATAGCGGTAGCGTTGTCAATGTTGTCAAAGATCACGGTACGACCGAGCAGGGACGACACAACCTCACGGAAGCGTCCGTCGCAGGACACCAGCGAATCGGCCACGGCAATGTAGCCCGCATAGCCCGCCGCCTGCTTCATCTCGGGCGTTTCGGTCTGTCCGCGCATGGAGGTCAGGGGGAAGAAGGTAGCGCGTCCCGCCTGCCCGCGCTTGAGAGCGTACATGGCGGCCTTCGCGGTTGCCTCGTCCTCCACAACGATGTGCTGGAGGTTTGCGCCCAGCGCGGTTTCCACGGCGGTGATATAGGGATCGTCTACCGAAATGACCTTGGAAAGGGGGCCGTAGACAGTACCGCAGGGCTCTCCGCCGAAGGCGGTGATCTTACCCTCCCGATACTGGTTCATCACGTAACGAACGGCGTTGGCGTAGCCCTCGAAATGTTCTTCCATAGCGCGGAAGTTCTGGATACGCTGTCTGACCGAATCGCGGCGGAGCTTTTCGGTATTCAGGGCTTCGTAGCGGCGGCCGTACTCATCATTGAGTTCTTCGAGTTTTTCTTCCGCAGCCGAGATTTCGGCAACGGCGCGGTCGTACGATTCGGTATACCGCTCCACCGATTTTCTGCAGGCGGACACCTTCTCGTCCAGTTCGCGGGATGTGGACTCGTACTGCTCCATCTCGGTCAGAATACCGCTGTTGCGGTCGCTGTCTGAGTTGCGGGCGTTTTCCAGCACCGAGATGCGCACCCTGATATCCACAAGCTCCTGATCACGGCGGTGAATCTCCTCGCCCGAAATGGCGATGCGGTCGCTCAGTTCAGAGATCTTGCGATTCAGCTCGGCAATCTCTGCGGCGTTTTTGGTCTGCTCGCCGTCCAATTCGTCCAGCGTGCCCTGCAATTCGGCAATACGGGCGGTATGTGCCGCAAGCTGGGCGCGGTCGCCCTCAAGCTGTCGCACGAGCGCGGCACGGTTCTCCCCTGCCGAGGCAATGAGCTCCTCGGTATGCGTCATATTGGTTTCGGTGACGCGGTACTCGCTGTCCAGCCTGTGCTGGGCATCGGCGAGTTCGGCAATGGAGGCGCGCAACTCCTCAGAGGTCTGGCGGCTACCCTGACTCATTTCGGTCAGGCGTTGGTTCTGCACGTCGAGCGCTTGCAGGTTTTCCTCTGCCTGCTGCAAATCGAACTCGGCGTGGCGAAAAACGTTTGTGGCTTCCTCAATCTCACCGCCGAGACGCTCGGTATCGTACAGCCACAGGCTGACGTCGGCTCGCTTCTTGGCCTCAATGAGCTCCACACCGCGCTTGGCCTTGGCGGCCTCACGCTCGAGAGGGCCAACCTGTGCCTCCACCTCCGCAAAAATATCGCGGACGCGGACAAGATTATTTTCGGTGGCGGTGAGCTTCCGTTCGGCCTCGTTCTTTCTCATGCGGTACTTGGCGATACCCGAGGCGTCCTCAAAAATGCTTCGGCGTTCCTCGCTCTTACGGGACACCATTTCGGTGATTCGGCCCTGACCGATAATGGAATATCCGTCACGTCCGATACCCGTGTTCAGAAACAGCTCGTAGATGTCCTTGAGACGGACGCTTTTGCGGTTGATGAGGTATTCGCTATCCCCCGAACGGAAGTAACGGCGGGTAACCGTGACCTCGTCGTAGGGGCAATCCAGCTTGCCAAAATCCGAGGTATTGTCAAACGTGACCGATACCTCGGCGTAACCCATAGGTCGGCGGCTGTCCGCGCCGCCGAAAATGACGTCCTCCATTTTACTGCTTCGCAGGGTCTTGGATGAGATCTCACCCAGTACCCAACGCATGGCGTCGGCGATATTGGATTTACCGCTGCCGTTCGGGCCGACGATGACGGTCACGCCCGTGTCGGTCACGGCGCGCTCGCCGTCTATGGTCAGGACTTTATCTGAAGCGCCCCGCCCCGGATCGAACACCAGCTTGGTTCGGTCGGGGAAGGACTTAAAGCCCTGCATTTCGATTGATTTCAAATACACGAGTGTTCTCTCCTTAC
>CAJGEA010000025.1 GCA_904502015.1 uncultured Clostridia bacterium
CTGCACCCCCCCTCGTGCCAGTGATCACACAAATTCAAACAGTTCGATAAACCCCAATTTGAAGAACTATTCCGTCGGGTGGGATGTTTGGCGCGCGATAACCTTCCCCGATTCAAAGCTGCACCGCAGGTGCCCGATAAACCCCAATTTGAAAACATAAAAGTCAAAAAGAACCGCCGCCGTGTGACACGGCGGCGGTGGTTGGTGATCATCGCTTATTTGGCGGCTGCGGCACTCTGGAGCTCTTCCTTCTCGTCCAGGAAGAACTGAGAGTACACGGTGTTCGCGGTCTTGAAGGCTTCGAACTCCTTGTATGCGCAATCGTTTGCCTCGGTGAACTTCAGGTCGGCGAAGTTGTTTGTGATGAACTCCTTACCCTTTGCCAGATAGTCGTCATACTTGCTGATCTTAGCCTTCTGGAAGTTGGCGGAGAGGAAGTAAGTGCTGCTGACGGACTTGAGCTGGGAGGAGGTGACGGTTGCGTGGTAGTTGAACACGATGGGGATGATGGGCATATCTTCCATCAGCATAGCCTCTGCCTCGCGATACATATCAGCGCGCTTGGAGATGGTCTTCTGCGCGTGGATCTGCTCCATGAGATTGTTGTAATCAGCGCTGTCGTAGCCCGTGATGTGGGGAGTCAGGATGTAGTTCTCGGGGTCGGACATATCCATACCACGGCCTGAGAAGGTCTTGGCGAAGGGCGCGAGCATGGAGAACGCGTCGGTGCTGGGGGCTACGTAGTCGAATACGATGGCCTCAAAACGGGCGGCTCTGAAATCCTCGGCGTAGAGGTCGTCGCAGATGTCTGCGGGGGTAGAGTCAGTGTGCTTGTAGTAGTCGTTGTTGACGATGGTGCCGCGCTTGTTCACGGTCACGTTGAAGCCCAGCTTGTTCCATGCCTCGGCGACCGTCTCGGCCACGAAGCAGTGAACCTCGTCGTAGGCGGCGCAGGTGATGCTGAAGGAGTACTTGGATGCGGTGATACCGGCCTCGCGGAGCAGAGCCTTTGCTGCGTCCTCGTCCACGTTGAGGGCGGTGTAGGAGGCGTCGCAGGCGGCGCGGAACTTCTTCTTGATGGAGTCGGTCTCATACACGCCCGTGGGGATCAGACCCGTAGCGGCCTCGGCGTACACGATAGCTTCGGCAAGGGCCTGACGGTCAATCACCATGGACAGAGCCTGGCGAACCTTCGCGTCAGCGAACAGGGCGTAGCCCTCCTCGGTGCCGTCGTCGATCATGGCCTTCTGGTTGAGGTAGATGGAGTTGGTGGAGAGGGAATAGGATTCTTTCTCGGCGGCCTTGGCGATGGAGGTGTCCTTACGCAGGGACATGGGGATATCGCCGATATACATGATCATGCCTGCGTCGTAGGCGGCCAGCAGCTGCTCGTCAGTCATGGAGCAGTCCACGCAGATCTTGTAGGGCTTGACCGACTTGAAGAGGCTGTCCTCCTCGGCGTCGCGGTAGTAGTAGTTGTTGCGCTCCAGCATGAAGTCGGTGATGACCTGCTGGCTACAATCCTTACCGTAGACGTACTCACCGAGAATCTCGTCGAACTCCTTGTGCGTCTCGTCGTAGTACTTGACGGAGGGATCCAGCTTGAGATTGACACGGGAGAGCTTGAAGGGGCCGCTGCACACCATGGTACCGGGTTTCTTGGCCCAGTCGTCACTCTTGGTGACCACGTTCTCGCGCAGGGGGGCGAGGGCCAGGCTGGTCAGGTTGCGGATGAAGTGGTCGTAGTCGATGGGGCCCTCAAAGGTGACCTTGAGCATCTGAGGCTCCTCGGGGTAGATGGCCACGTCGTCAATGGACATATCGCCTTCCTTGGCGGCGCGGGCGTTCTTGATGTCGAACAGGAGGCAGGCGGCCTCGTAGTTGGCATCCACCTCAAGCAGGCGCTTCCAAGCGAAGACAACGTCGTTGGCCGAGATGGGGGTACCGTCGGACCAGCAGGTGTCCTTCAGGTAGATCTCCATGTAGTATTCCTCGGCGTTGTCGTCCTCGTGGATCTTGTACTCCTTGACGAGGGACTTCTTGACCTTGCCCTTCTCGTCCAGCTTGAAGAGAGTATCAAACATGAGTCCGACCACGTTTGCCAGCGCCTCGTTGTTGTAGGCGTGCGCGGGGTCGAGGTCGTAGACGTCGTCGGTCAAATACGTAGTGATGTACTGGCCCTTGTACTCGTCATCCTTCTTGTCGCAGCCGACAAGGGTGGTGAGCAGGGTGGCAGCACAAAGAAGCAGTGCAAAGATGCGCTTCATCATGATCTGTTTCTTCCTCCTTGCGAGTTTGGCCGCAACGGGCATAGGTCTGCCACGGTCAAACAGTTTTCTCACACTATTATATCACACAATCCTTTTTGAATCAATAAGCATTTTGCTTGATTCCTCACTTTCGGATGTTTGCACAACCGGGGCGGTCAAAAACTGTGCAAAATGCATATTCCTTGGCGGCGTTTTTGGCGTGCGACGCATAGTTTCACGGACGGGGAGGCACAATAAGATCAAAACGCCGATGCTTGGCTGAAGCTGTGGGAGGAATCGGAAGAAATATGGAAACAAACGGCAAAAGAACGGGAAGGGGACGGGAGGCGTTTACCCGCACCGACCTGGCCTGCGAGGCGGGCAGAGAGATCGTACGGCAGAGCGAGCGACGGGTGGAGGTGGGCGGCGTGCCCGTGACCGTTACCCGTAGCCGCGAGGTGGACGGAGGGCGGTACGTGACGGTTGCCTGCGGGCGCATCGGGGAGCGTGGGGAGGAGGATCTGCCCGCGCTGACGGAGCTTCTCGCGGAGGAGCTTGTGGCAATGGCGACCGTGATGCTGGGGCGCGGTCCGCGTTCCGATGACCGCGTTCTGGTGGTGGGGCTGGGAAACGCCGACATGACGCCCGATGCCGTAGGTCCCGGGACGGTGCGGCGGATGACCGTCACCCGCCATCTGCGGGGGTATGACGAGGCGTTGTTTGCCTCGCTCGGGTGCTGTGAGCTGTCGGCGCTCTCCCCCGGGGTGATGGGGCAGACGGGGATGGAGTCGGCTGAGCTGGTGCGCGGGGCGGCCGAGCTGGTCCGCCCCGATCTCGTCATAGCGGTGGACGCGCTGGCGGCGCGGAGCTGTGAGCGGTTGGCGGCAACGGTTCAGCTCTCGGACGGGGGCATTGGGCCGGGGGCGGGCATCGGCAACCACCGCATGGCGATTGACCGCGAGAGCGTAGGCTGTCCCGTGATGGCTCTGGGCGTGCCCACCGTGGTGGATTCCTCCACCGTGGTGTGGGACGCGCTGGCCGAGGCGGGGGTGGATACAGAGGCGTTATCCGACCGCTTGCATGAGGTGCTGGAGCAGGGGCGGAGCTTCATCGTCGCCCCGCGGGACGCCGACCGCATGGTGGAAATGGTGTGTATGTGGCTGGCCCGCGCGCTGGATCGGGCGTTTGGAATTGGAGGGTAAATCCCAACCTATGAATGAGTCCGTAGGGGCGTTCTGCGAACGCCCGCGGGCGCACACAGTGTGCCCCTACCAACGGTTTGTTCAATATGTTGGCATGAAAAAGTAAGGGCGCGGCCGTATGGCCGCGCCCTCGCAGTGTTCAGATATTCCGCAGTGCGAACACCACGCGCTCCAGCGCGGAAATCCGTGCCAGATTTTCCTCCACAGACACCTTGTGCGGCACGCGCAAAAGGACCTCCATGCCTACGTGGGGGAGTGCGCCGCTGCGGGGCGGGGTGACCTGCGCCTCCAAAAGGCCGAATTCACCGCGCAACCGCTCCAGCATCGGGCGCACGGCGTCCACTGAGTCCAGTTCGAGATACACCGACATACGCTGGCGGTTGCGGTTCAGGAATGCCTCGGCGCGGGATACGATGGTGAAGGTCAGCAGGACGAAGAATACCGTCAGAAACGCGCCAAGGTAGAAGCCCATACCCACCGCAAGCCCGATGGCGGCGGCCGTCCACAGACCCGCGGCAGAGGTCAGACCTGTGATACGCGATCCGCCTCCGCGCAAAAGGATGGTACCCGCGCCGAGAAAGCCCACGCCGCTGATGACCTGCGCGCCGATACGCAGAGGGTCGGAGGAAAGCCCTAATTCGCTTGTGGCGAAAAGTCCGATCATGCTGGTCAGAGCCGCGCCGAGGGCCACCATCATGTGGGTGCGGATGCCTGCGGGGTGGCCGTGCTTTTCACGCTCGATACCCACCAGAGCGCCCGCGATGGCGGCCAAGGCCACGCGGATGACAACGGTGACGGGGTTGAATTGAGTCAGAAATTCCAGAAATTCTTTCATGGCGAGTCGCGTTCCTTTCGTGGGAGATACTTTGCGCGTCGGTTACATATACATATTATACACGCGCGCCCGTGGCTTTGTCAATACCGAGCGGACGGTTTTACGGCTTGTCGGAAAAATATTAAAAATGTAAACAACTTGTAAACTCACGGAAATGCTATTGACAATCACGTGACCGCGTGATATAATGGAGGCACAACACCGAGAGAACTCGGTGGACATCATCATTAGGAGGAAACAAGAATGTTACATCCTGTAAGTGCCATGTTCATGGCTATGCCGGGCGGTGTGACTGTCGGTATCATAGCTGCGGTCGTGCTGCTGCTGTTCTTTGCCCTCGGCTACGTTAAGGCGCCGCCGAACCGTGCGTATATCATCTCGGGTATGCGCAAGCGCAAGAAGATTCTCATCGGCCGTGCGGGCTTCCGTCTGCCTCTGATCGAGCGACTGGATAAGCTGTCCCTCGACGTCATGCAGGTAGATATCAAGACCAGCGAGGCCATCCCCACCAACGAGTTCATCAACGTGACGGTGGACGGCGTTGCCAACATCAAGATCTCCTCAAACCCCGCGTTGCTGGAGAAGGCGGCCGAGGCGCTGCTGGGCATGGATCAGCGTCAGCTTATCTTCCTTGTCACCCAGGTGCTTGAGGGTAACATGCGTGAGATCGTGGGCTCGGTGGGCCTGAAGGAAATGGTGCAGGAGCGCCAGGTCGTGGCCGAGAAGATCAAGGAAAATGCCATTCCCGACATGGAGAAACTGGGTATTGAGATCGTAAACTTCAACATTCAGAACTTCAAGGACGGTGCGGGCACCATTGAGAACATGGGTATCGACAACGTTGAGCAGATCCGCAAGGCGGCCCAGATCGCCAAGGCTGAGGCGGCCCGTGACATTGCCATCGCCGAGGCCAATGCCCGCGAGAGCTCCAACAAGGTCGCCGTGGAGGCCAACCAGCGCATCGCCGAGCAGAATACCACGCTCGCTATCCGCGAGGCCGAGCTGAAGAAGTCGGCCGACATCAAGCGCGCCGAGGCTGACGCCGCTTACGAGATCCAAAAGGAGGAGCAGCGTAAGACCATCGAGGTTACCTCCGCCAACGCCGACATTGCTCGCCGTGAAAAGGAGGCGGAGCTTGCCGAGAAGGAGATCGCCCTGCAGGAGAAGCGCCTGGATGCCGAGATCAAAAAGAAGGCAGACGCGCTTAAGTACGAGGCCGAGAAGAAGGCAGAGGCCGACCTCATCCGCCGTCAGAAGGAATCCGAGGCAAAGCGCTACGAGCAGGAGCAGGAGGCTCTCGCACGCATGAAGGCGGCTGAGGCCGACAAGTACGAGCAGGAGCGCCGTGCCGAGGCCCAGAAGGCACTCGCCGAGGCTGAGGCTTTTGCCAAGCTGAAGGAGGCCGAGGGTATCCGTGCCGTGGGTCTTGCCGAGGCAGAGGCCATCGAGAAGAAGGCCGAGGCGCAGAAGAAGATGGGCGAGGCATCGGTGCTGGAAATGTACCTCACCGCACTCCCCGAGGTGGTCAAGAACGCCGCCGCACCTCTCGCGCAGACCGACAAGATCGTTATGTACGGCGACGGCAACTCCACCAAGCTGCTGCGTGACGTGATGAATTCCTCGAACCAGGTCATGGAAGGTCTGGAAGAGGCCACCGGCCTTGACGTCAAGAGCATGATCTCGGGCTTTATGGGCGGCAAGGCCGCGACCATGGGTCAGAGCGACGCCGAGTAAAATTAGCAAAATTTCCCGAACAACGGGGGCGACTCGTACAAGTCGCCCCCGTTTCCTCTTTGTTTTCCCCGCCTCTCCAAAAATTTTTGCAAAAAACTGTAGAAAATCAAAAGTAAAAAACGAAATCGGTGCGTATATTATAAATGTAAGATATGATAAATGAAATAAAGAGAGGAGGGGCCTTATGGAAAAAGAAACCGTGCGCGCGTGGCTGGAGGAACGGGAGGAGCTGTTGCTCTCCCCCTACGCTACCAAGTCGAGCGCGTCGCGGGGACGTGAGATCCCCCTGTTCCCGTCGCCCATGCGCTCGGAATTTCAGCGCGACCGCGACCGCATCACCCATTGCCAATCCTTCCGCCGTCTGATGTATAAAACGCAGGTGTTCCTCGCCCCCGTGGGCGACCATTACCGCACCCGTCTGACGCACACACTGGAGGTCGCGCAGATCGCCCGCACCATGGCGCGCGCCTTGCGGCTCAACGAGGATCTGACCGAGGCCGCCGCGCTGGGCCACGATCTGGGGCACACCCCCTTCGGCCATGCGGGCGAGGCTGCGCTTCAGGAATGCTACGATCCGAGCTTTGCCCACTACGAGCAGAGCCGACGGGTGGTGGAACGGCTGGAGAAGGACGGTCTGGGTCTCAACCTCACGTGGGAGGTGCGGGACGCCATCGCCAACCACACGGGCTCGTGTATGGCGGCGACGCCCGAGGGTCTGCTCATCAAGTATGCAGACCGCATCGCCTACATCAACCACGACATTGACGATGCCTGCCGCGCAGGTATTCTCCGCCGTGAGGACATTCCCGCGGATATTTGCGGTGTGTTGGGCGACACCCACAGCCGCCGCATCAACACCATGATCACCTCGGTGGTGAGAGCCAGCCAAAACACGGCGAACATCACCATGACCGAGGAGGTGCAGGAGGCGACCGACCGTCTGCGTACCTTCCTCTTTGAGCGCGTCTACCGCAACCCCGTCGCCAAGGCAGAGGAGGCCAAGTCCAAAACGCTGGTCTTCACTCTGTTTGAGTATTACGTCAAGAACCCCGACCGTATGCCCGCCCTCTACCGCCGCTTCATGGAGGAGGGAGAGTCACGCGAGCGGTGCGCCGCCGATTTCATATCGGGTATGACCGACCGCTACGCCATTGAGACCTACAGCGAGCTGTACGTGCCGCGTGTCTGGAGGGGGTTGCACGAATGAGTATCCCACGCGAGATCATTGAAGCCATTAAGGATCGCACGGACATCGTGGATCTCATTGGCACCTACGTCACCCTCAAGCGGGCGGGCTCCAATTACAACGGCCTCTGCCCCTTTCACAGCGAGAAGACGCCATCCTTTACCGTTTTCCCCGACACCCAGAGCTTTTTCTGCTTCGGATGCGAGGCGGGCGGCGATGCCTTCAACTTTATTATGCGCTCGGAAAATCTGGATTATCCCGGAGCGATTGAATTTTTAGCCAAGCGGAGCGGCGTTGAGCTGCCCACCGACGGCGCGCAGGATCGGCGCGGACTGTCCCGCAAACGGGTGTTTGAGATGAATCTGATTGCCGCGCGATTTTGGCGGGATTGCCTTTTTGACCCCGTGATGGGCAAGGACGCCATGCACTATCTGACCGAAAAGCGCGGGCTGAGCGTGCCCTTTATCAAGCATTTCGGTATTGGTTACGCGCCCAACGATTTCGGTGCGCTGACCGAGATTCTGCGCAAGGCGGGCTACACCGACGCCGAGATGAAGGAGGCCTTCCTCTGCGGCATCAGCCAAAAGTCGGGGCGCGCTTACGACTACTTCCGCCACCGCGTGATGTTCCCCGTGTTTGACAATACGGGCAACGTCATTGCCTTCAGCGGCCGTGACATCGGTGGGGACACCAAGGCCAAGTACCTCAACACCTCGGATACCCCCGCGTTCCAGAAGCGGCGCAACCTCTTTGCGCTGAATTTTGCCAAGAACCACTGCGCCGAGCAGCTCATTCTCTGCGAGGGCAATATGGATGCCGTATCCCTGCATGCCGCGGGCTTTCAGAACGCGGTCGCCTCGCTGGGTACCGCGCTGACCGACGAGCAGGCGCGCATCATCGCAAAGTACACGAAAACGGTCATCATCGCCTACGACGCCGACGCGGCGGGCCAGCGGGCGGCGCACCGTGCTATGGGCATCTTTGCCAAGGTGGGTGTGGAGGTGCGTGTGCTGCAAATGCAGGGCGCGAAGGATCCCGACGAGTTCATCAAGACCTTTGGGGCGGACAAGTTTGCCCAGCTTCTGAAAAAGAGTCGCACGGGCTTTGATTTCAAGCTGGAGAGTGTGCTGGCCCGTTACGATATTACGAAGCCCGAGGAGCGCATTCGCGCCGCCGCCGATCTCTGTGAGATCGTGTCCCCCGTGTACTCCGCCGCAGAGCGCGAGGTCTACATCGCCGCCATCTCCGAGCGGCTGGGACTCACGGTGGATAGTCTGCGCAAGGACGTGGAGCGCATCATCGGCCGCCGCGCGCGGGAAGGGAAGCAACAGCAGAGCCGCCAAGCCCAACTGACGGCCTCGGCGCTGGGGGACAAGGTCAACCCCGAGGCGGCGGGACACGTGCAGGCGGCGGCGACCGAGCAGATCATCATCGGACTGCTCTTGCTGTACGGCGAGCATCGCCACGCGGTGCTGACGGGGCAGGTGAGCCTCGCGGCAGACTCTTTTGTGACTTCTTTCCACCGCCGTGCCTTCGAGGCCATTATGGAGTTGGAGGCGAGTGACGGTGGGTATGAGTTTTCCATGCTTGGAGAGCATTTCTCGCCCGACGAGATGGGACGGCTGGTTCGCCTTGAGCGGGCGCGACGCGAGCTCTCCGAGAACGGCACGTCGGTGCTGCGCGCCGCCGTGGAAACGCTGACAAGAGAGCGGGAGCGCGCGGAGATCCGCGCCGCCTCGCCCGAGGATGCCATCAACCGTATTCTGGAAAGCAAACGCAAAAAGAAAGATAAACCGTAAGTTTAAAAACAAACATCCTGTTGATAAAACATCATTGAAAGGACGAAAATTGGTATGGAAAAGAAGGAAAACATGTTCGTGGAAGAAGAAACCGTTGATACGGACAAGCAAAAGACCGACATGGAAAAGGACGCCCGCATGGCCGAGTTGATCGAGAAGAAGCGCAAGGGCCTTCTCTCGGATCACGAGCTGGACCAGGCGGTAGAGGAACTGGATTTTGACGTGGATCGCATTGACAAGATCTACGAGGACACCATGGATATCGTGGGTGAGATTCCTCACTCTGAGATGACTGCGATCGAGAACGAGGTCGAGCAGTTTGGAAGCAGTGAGAACATGGAGCGTATTCTGGAGCAGGAGGGTCTTGTGGACGACCCCGTGCGCCTCTATCTTAAGGAGATCGGCCGCGTGCCGTTGCTGACGAGCGACCGCGAGCGCGAGCTGGCCGAGCGCATGGCAGCAGGCGATGTGGAGGCTAAGAAAAAGCTGGTGGAGGCCAACCTTCGTCTGGTTGTCAGTATCGCCAAACGCTACGTAGGCCGCGGTATGTTCTTCCTTGACCTCATTCAGGAGGGTAACCTCGGTCTGATGAAGGCGGTGGACAAGTTCGACTACACCAAGGGCTACAAGTTCTCCACCTACGCCACGTGGTGGATCCGTCAGGCAATTACCCGCGCCATTGCCGATCAGGCGCGCACCATCCGCATCCCTGTTCACATGGTGGAAACCATCCACAAGGTGTCCCGCTACTCCCGTCAGCTCCTGCAGGAGAACGGGCGCGAGGCAACCCCCGAGGAGATTGGCGAGAAGATGGGTATGAGCGCCGATAAGGTGCGTGAGATCATGAAGATCGCGCAGGATCCCGTGTCCCTTGAAACTCCCATCGGTGAGGAGGAGGACAGCCACCTCGGTGACTTCATCCAGGACGAGGACACCCCTGCCCCTGCCGACGCCGCCTCCCAGACCATCCTCCGCGAGGTCATCGAGCGCGAGCTGCACACCCTCACCCGCCGCGAGGAGCACGTCATCAAGCTGCGCTTTGGCTTGTACGACGGCCGTACCCGCACGCTGGAGGAGGTCGGCAAGGAGTTTGACATTACCCGTGAGCGTATCCGTCAGATCGAGGCCAAAGCACTCCGCAAGCTTCGCCATCCCAGCCGCGCCCGCCATCTCAAGGGCTTTTTGGACTGATGGCCGCTTAGCGGCCTGTGCGGGGCGCCATCCTTGCATTTTTCGTGATATGGTTCAAAAAAGTGTACCGAGAATTGGTAACTGACACAAAAAAACTGTCAGATAAACCAAACTTTGGTTTGCCAAATTGTTCACTATAACCCAAAAGAATCTGCGAGCGGCTGCTTGCCGCAAGCTTGGGTGTTGCATTTTTGCGTCCGAGAGCGCGGCGGGAGAAAAAAATCACTTGACAGATTTTGAATTATAGTGTATAATATATTGGTATAAAAAGCGGCAACCGTTCCCTGTTGAACGGCTCTGCATGTAAGGAGGAACAGATATGAAGAAGAAACTCGTATGCTTGACATTGAGCATATTGATGTTGCTGACCTGCCTGCTCACCGGTTGCAATCAAAAGAAGACCGAGGAGGAAGAATCTACGGTAGACAACAGCGCCAAGACCATCACCATGTGGGTCATGACCGAGGAGGACACGACCGACAAGGCCAAGGAGCTTGTCAACGCGGAGTTTACCAAGATCACCAAGGCAAAGTTCAAGACCAACGTCGAGATCAAGTTCTGCACCGAGAAGGAATATTACACCAAGCTTGAGGAAACCATCAAGGCCGCTCAGGCTGACATCCTGCTCGCCGAGGAGGCCGAGAAGGCTCTCCGTCAGTACATCAAGGCGCACAAGGATGAGGATGGTAAGGACAGAGCGACTCTGACTAAGGAATTCTATGAAAAGAATCCTCAGTACGCCAAGTTTGCCGAGGTTGAGGAGGACGAGGAGGCTGCGGAAACCGAAGAGGAAACCATGGTCAACGAGTTCGGTATCACCGAGATCAAGTACCCCGATGCCAAGGAGAATCAGGTAGACATTTTCTATCTGTCGGGCTACGATAAGTACATGGAGTACTACAACGGCGAGTGGCTGTCTTCCCTCAGCGAGGAGCTTTCCACCTCGTCCAAGAAGCTGACCAAGTACATTTCCGCATCCCTGCTCAGCGGTGTGCAGATCGAGGGCGGCGTTTACGCCATCCCCAACAACGTGCCGATCGGTCAGTATACCTACATGATGCTCGATAAGGAGCTCTTTGACCGCTACTACAACAAGATCGACAACGTCAGCAGCGTGCTGGATATCAGCACCTTCCTGCGCGATATGAAGAACCTCAACGGCGAGCTCTCGCCCGAGGACCCCAACTACGTCGTGCCTCTGGCTTCCTCCTACGAGGAGTGCATCAAGATGCTCTGCTGGTACTGGCAGCTTGAATACACCGACAAGTCGGTTTACAAGACCTACTTTGATGAGAAGACGGGACGCACCTACGTTCTGCAGAAGCAGAGCATCGTCAAGGTGGAAACCACCGACGAGAACGGTGAGACCGTTGAGAAGGAGGAGATCGTCATCGCTCCCAGCGTGGAGGCTGACGTGGTTTACCTCACCGACTCCGAGGGCCGCTTCCTGGATAAGGACGGCAACGTGCTGAACTATGCGTACGCCACCGATGAGGAAGGCGGTTGGATCTACAACGAGAAGACCGAGAAAACCGAGTACGCCACCAAGGGCGCGGGCGCTCTGTACCTCATTGACGCCGATACGGGCTACACCATCCGTCCTGAGAACGACCTGCGTGTCCGTGACGAGGGCGCGGAGACCAAGACCGACGCCAACGGTAACACCCGTCCTACCTACCACTATTCCTACAACAACGATTGCGACTTCTCCATCCTGGGTGCCATGATGAAGGACGCCGCCAAGCGTACCCGCGGTGGTGTCAACGTGGGCTTCAATTCGCTGTTTGTTGACGCCGAGTACCGTGAGATGTACAGCACTCTGAAGAACTACCAGTACGAGGGCTACTACGGCACCCCCGTCGAGGGCCAGCGCGCCGCCGTTTCCTTCATGGAGGGCGATGCCCGCATCAAGCAGGAGTACGAGGAGAAGGGCGTTTACGTGGATGAGAACGGCAAGGAGTACTACGTTGTCGTGGCTCAGTATCCCGAGGCAACCGAGTCCGAGCTGTACGGCAATATGTTCGCCGTGTACGCCAACTCTAACCATCTGGCTCGCTCTATGGAGGTTATTACCTACCTCAACACCAATGCGGCTCTCCGCAACCTGCTCCAGTATGGTATTCTGGGCCAGCACTATGAGCTGAATGCCGATGGCACCGCTCATCTTCTGACCAGCTCCGAGTCCGAGTACGGCACCTACCGCATGGCCATCGAGAAGACGGGTAACTGCTTCATTGCAACCCCCCACGAGGATCTCGGTGCTGATGCTTGGGTCTATGCAAAGCAGCAGAACAATGACTCGCTGATCAACCCCCTTCTGGGCTTTGATTTCAATATGGCTACCGCCGACAGCGACTACAGCCTGGACGTTGCGCTGATTGACCACATCAACGAGCTGTCCGCGCAGGCAAAGGCGCTGGTGGACGAGTGTACCACCAAGGCAGAGCTGAATGACCTGATGATGAACGACGAGGACGGATTCAAGAAGATTTACTCCTCGAGCGCAGGCGACGTGAAGCTCAATAAGGCCACCAATAACAGCTACGATCCCGAGAGTCCTCTCGGCCCCGAGGGCGGTGACAACCAGACCCCCGATAAGAGCGGTAGCTCTCCCTTTACGGTCTATCAGGCATGGCTGACTCAGTACGGCTACGCTGCGAGTACCGCAAAGAAGTAAGACCGATTCGCATTCTCGTATATGCAAAAAGCCTCTCTGCCGCAGGGCAGGGAGGCTTTTACACCCCCAAGACTCGGTTGCGGGGTGAAAAACAGAACAATATATAATAATATATAATAAGGAAAGGATGCGATGCGCCCGCGGCTTGCCGGGGATCTCCGCAGGACACGGGGCGTCGCTTTGAATATGGCAGAAAGAACTCAAAAGTATACCCATCTGATATGGGATTTTAACGGCACCATACTTGACGACGTTTGGCTGGGCGTCAGCAGCGTCAACACCATGCTGGAGGCGCGCGGGCTTCCGAGCATCCCTTGTGTGGAGCACTATCGGGAGATTTTCGATTTCCCCATTCGGGAATATTACCGAGGCCTTGGCTTTGATTTTGATGTTGAGGATTACGAAACTAAGCTGGCCGCCGAGTGGGTGGCACTTTACAAGGCAAGGGAAGAGGAGTGCCCTCTCTACGACGGTGTGCGGGAAACGGTAGCCGCTGTCGCGGAGAGCGGTATGTCCCAGTTGATCATTTCGGCATCCGAGCAGGCGTGCCTTCGGGCGCAGCTGGCGGCGAGAGGGATCCTTGACCGCTTTGACGCGGTTTATGGGCTGGGGGATTTTCTGGCTGGAAGCAAGGAATCCATTGCCCGAGCGTGGCGGGAGGCGCATCCCGAGGCGCGACCTCTCCTTGTGGGGGACACTACGCATGACGCTACGGTCGCCGGGGCGATTGGGGCGGACTGCGTGCTGTTCTGCGGCGGGCATCAATCCGAGTCGCGGTTGCGCGCGTGCGGCAAGCCCATGATCCGAAGCATCCCGGAACTTTTGAGGTATCTGTAAGGGATTTTTTTGACAGAAAAATCCCGTGACCCTGCAAGGGTCACGGGATGAAGCTCATAGTAGAGAGATCAGTTGGCCGCCTCGGTAGCCGATTCGGCAGGGGTGTCTGCCTCGGTATCAGCCGAGGTGTCGGCGGAGAGAGACTTGATCCAGTTATTGGAGATGTAGTACTGCTTGATCTCCACCTTGGCGTTGCCCGACTCGTCGGTTTCGGTTTCGGACTCCACCTCGAACAGGATGCGGCTCCATCCCTCGCTTACAGCCACGCGGGTCACCTTGGTGCCTGCCGTGAGCTGGCCGCGGATCGACCACTCGGTGGCGGAGGAGGGGTAAGAGCGGACGTTGACCGAGCCGCCGGTGATTTCTACCTCATCGTTCAGAGGGGTGAACGCCTGGATCACGGCATAGTCATCCACAACGTCCTTCGCGATGTAGCAGGGGGTGCCGTCATAATCAATGCGATACCATTTGTCGCTCTCACCGGTTACGTCCAGAATCTGGTTTTCCTGGGGCCAGGCGCGGCCGTTGTTGTCGGCAATCACGGTGCTGGTGCGGATGGTAGCGGCGCGGGCCACCACCACAACCTGCTTGGTCACGTCAGTAAAGGTGGGGTTGGGATCGGAAATGTCGGTTTGGGGCTCCTGGGTGCCGACGGGCTCCAGGTAGGTCACGGAGTTGCCGCTCTCGTCGGTGCCGGGAACAACGATATAGTCGCCGGTGTCAGAGGGGTTGGCGGGGGTAGTCGGAGCATTGGTTTCCTTGTCGTTGCCACTATCCTTGTTGCAGGCAACGGCAGTGGTCAGAAGCAGGGCGGCAACGAGCAGCATAAGTACTTTCTTGTTCATTTTATCATTCCTCCTCATGGTGTGTGGGTGATGCAGATATGAGCCGATCGGTTTATCGGTAAATTTATACACGAATTCATTATAGCACAACATTTAGTATCTGTCAATATGGAAAATACGAATATTTTGTGTTATTTCATGACAAAAAGAGGAAAGGAGAACGAAATATGATACGCAAGAGGAAGATGGGTGGAGGGGAAAACGCTGCTTTGCCCATTTTTCGTGGGCAGCCTATGGACGATGCATTTGCGGGGATGAGCTACGTGCTGTTCCGCAACGATCACGCCGCGCGGGAGATTATTGCCTCTCGCACGCCCGACGGCTCGTTTGCGGTGGGCGACGCGCTCTTCGACGGTACCCTACCGGATGCCGAGGCGGCGGAATACTTGAACCGCACAGGCGGGAGCCGCGAGCCGCTCATGGTCTGCACCGACCGAGGCGTGGGGGTTCTGTCTAAAATTTACGACGGGTGTGCTGCCCTTGGGCTGTACCTACAGCTTCACTTGCCGCCCAAGTCTGTGTCCCGTTTGATCAACAGCGGTGTGCTGGAGGGGAGCGGGGCCGATCGAAAGCCGCATCGCACGTCGCGGATCCTTTCGTGGGGGAGTGAGGTGCATGCCGAGGATGCCGCATACTATTTGCCGCTCGCGGCGTGGTGGGACATCGTGCGGAGCGAGCGGTGCAGGCTTCTCTCTACCTCGTCCGATACGTATTATCGTTTGCACACCGACACGCTGGCGGATGCCATTCGCCGTCTGGCGGCGTTCGTGGGCTGTGGCGTGACCGTGACGGCGAACACGCCGTGGAGCGTAGGCGGCAGCGGCGGGGACGTGACCTGCTACAATTCCGATTTGGTGGAGGCCTGCCTCCTGTTCCTTTTGTCTGAGGTGCGGGCGTGTGCCGCTACCCGATGCGCTACGGTACTGTTGGAAAGCGTCAACGGTGAGCGGGGCGGCGGTTTGCGATTGACCTTGCGCTATGCTGTGGTGGACGATGGGGATACTCCCACGGTTACAGCGGGCTTTTCTCACGTGTCGCAGGTGGCGGAGCTGTGCGGGCTGGATCTTTACAGCACCTTTTCGGATGCTTACCTACCCGATGTGGGGGAGCGAGAGCGACTGCGGGATTGCACGGTCGTGCTGGAATGGTTGCGTGATCCCACGACTCTGTCTACGAGTGACCTCAAGGCTCGCTTGCGGCTGATTTACAATGACTAATGTGATGTTCAAATTTGGATTTGTGCCTGCGGCACGGCTTTGGCTCGGGGAAGGATCTCTTAAACCCAACCATCTCACCCGATGGGAAGGCATCTTCAAATTTGGATTTATCGAACGGTTTATAACAACCCATGGTAGGGGCGCACTGTGTGCGCCCGCGGGCGTTCAAAGAACGCCCCTACACCCTTAAACCAAAGAATATCTATACCCGATAAGGAATATTGCTGTTTTAC
>CAJGEA010000026.1 GCA_904502015.1 uncultured Clostridia bacterium
AGTACACCATCGGCCGTGAGGAGGCAAGACGCCTCGTTCCCCGTATGATCCGACAGGATCGCTTTGAGGAGCTGATCCTCAAGCCCGTTCTGGAGTACTACGACAACGACGAGACCAACTTCTACTACCGCCAGTTCAAGAACTACTACCAGCTCAAGGGTCTGGAGTTCTGCGCATCTGACCGACTCAAGGCAGACCTGCTGGCTGCATTCCCCATCGTGGCGAAGATGAACGTCTACGTCTTCGACCCCACCGCAACCGTGACCGAGCAGGAGAAGCGCGAGGAAACCATCAAGACCGCGTGCCCCAACTACTCCTACGAGGAAATGGACTACGACCACCAGCTCACCGAGTATGTGAGCGAGGATGAGAACCCGCCCGTATTCAAGATGGCTCTGGAGTACACTCTGGGCGAGGACGGCTTCTCGGTTCGTCTGCCTACAAACGGTCTGCGTTTCGACGAGTCCAAGTTCCAGGTCACCGATCTGGAGGTTCTGCCCTTCATGGGCGCGGGCAACAACAACTACGAGGGTTATACCTTCTATCCCGACGGCTCGGGTGCGCTGTTCGCCTTTGAGGACCTCAAGGACATCAATACCACCGCCGTTTCCAACAAGGTCTACGGCGTGGACTACGCATACCACGAGATTTCGGGTACCTTCCAGCAGGCCGTTCGCTACCCCGTGTTCGGTATCATGGAGAAGACCCGCTACTACGATTGCCAGGTTTTTGATGAGAAGCTTGGTGAGACCGTCACCACCCGCATCAACGGCATGATCTACGACGCGCTGATCAAGGCGCAGGAGGAAGGGAACACCACGAGCCCCCTGTACAAGAAGTACGGCTCTCTGCTCTCATCCGAGATCACCGAGGTCGTGGAGGATCGCGGCTTCGTAGCCATTATTGAGGAAGGCGACGCGCTGACTCAGCTCGTCAACTACCACGCCGGTGTTCTGTATCCCTACGACACCGTCAAGATGAACTTCAACCCCCGTCCTAAGGACTCCTACAACATCGCCGATGCCATTTCGGTCGGTTCCAACAAGGAGTGGACCGTCGTTTCCAACCGTAAGTACGTTGGCAACTACAAGGTGCATTACATCATGCTGACCGACGAGAGCATTGCCGCTGAGAAGAAGCTCCCCGAGGCTAGCTACTACAAGGCAGGCTGGCTGGGCATGGCGTTCGCCTACCGCGACTACCTGGAGAACAAGGGCCTTCTGCAGCGTCTGACCGCCGAGCAGACCTCGGGTGACGTGCCGCTGTATATCGAGTCCTTCGGCTCTCTCAAGACGGTGGAGAAGATTCTCTCCATTCCCGTCAGCGTCAAGAAGCCTCTGACCTCGACCGAGGACATCGTTACCATGTACGAGGAGCTTTCCAAGGCAGGTGCGACCAACATCAACTTCAAGCTTACGGGCTATGCGAACGGCGGCATGTTTGCCACCATGCCCTACAACCTGAAGTGGGAGAAGGCCGTGTCCAAGAACATGACCATGCAAGAGCTCTTTGACTACGCCGCCGGCCTTGAGTCGGGCGAGCTCGGTCTGTTCCCCGAATTCGATTTCTCCTACGTAACCAACACCAAGGCCTTTGACGGCCTGAGCCTGCGTAAGCATGCCGTCAAGACCATCGACGACCGTTACACCTCCAAGCGTATGTACAGCGCAACCCAGCAGAAGTACGACAGCTACTACCAGCTGGCTATTTCTCCTGCTTACTTCAGCCACTTCTACGAGAAGCTGATGTCTAAGTACCTGGGCTATGACAACGTATCGGGTATCTCGGTCGGCTCGCTGGGTAATGCTCTCAACTCCGACTTTGACGAGGATGAGCCTTACAACCGCGAGGACTCTAAGTCCTTTGTCAAGAAGGCACTGTCCTACATCAAGGGCGAGGGCGACAACGCTCTCGAGGTGATGGTGGACGGCGGTAACGCCTACACCTGGGAGTATGCCGATCACATTCTGGGCGCATCGGTTGACTCCAGCCACTACATCCGCGCGAGCTACAGCGTGCCCTTCCTGGGCGTTGTGCTCCACGGCTACACCAATTTCACGGGCTCTCCTCTGAACATGGAGGGTGACCTGAACTACGCCAAGCTCAAGGCGATGGAGAACGGCGCGTCCGTTTACTTCACCCTGTCCTACCAGAACACGCAGAACCTCAAGGAAAATGAGCTGCTGAGTCAGTACTACTCCATCCGTTACGACATCTGGTTCGATGACGTTGTGGAGATCTACAACGAGCTGAACAGCAACATGAAGGATCTGCAGGATAAGATCATTGTGGATCACCAGTTCCTCACGGGTATGCGCGTGCCGGATACCGATGAGCTGAAGAACGACATTGATACTGAGTTTGACGGCGTTCTGGACTTCCAGAACAACAAGGCAGAGTACGAGGAGAAGCTGAAGGCAGAGGCCGTGGCCGATGCCCGCGACCAGATCGCCGGCTTTGAGACCGCTGCACAGTCCTTCATTACCAACTGCCTGAACTACTACAGCGGTGTAAACGGTGCGGCTTACCTGTACGTATCGGGTGAGCGTAGCTTTGAGCGTCGCTTTGCTACCAGCATCGAGGCAAGTGCTGCCTACGATGCCATCAAGGCCAAGTACGATGCCGCTGACGCTGCAGGCAAGAAGGAGCTCGCTGACCTGCTCGCCTCTGCAGAGGCTACCAAGAAGCAGGCTGAGAGAGATCTCAAGACCTACATCCGTAACATTTCCCGTGCCATTGCCTCCCTGGAGAAGGAGTACACAACCCTTTCCAAGATGCTGGAGGATGCCAAGTCGGGCGCACTTCTGATCGGCGGCACTGAGGGATGCCCTCAGAGCATCATTGACGAGATCGAGGCGCAGATTGCGAACGCCACGGCTCTCATGCAGGAGCAGCTCGGCATTAAGTTCGACCTCACGGTGGACAAGGCCGAGGTGGACACCTTCCTGTATACCCATATTGCCACCTTGTTCCTCTCCTGCTACGGCACCGACGACTACAAGACGGTCGGTATCGTAGGCAAGGCTGAAAATCTCTACAAGATGCTGACCTCCGGTGACTACGGTCTCATGATGTCCGAGATGGAGGTACTGCGCTACCTGCCTGAGAACAGGGAAAAGACCGACGATGAGCTTGCTGCCAAGTACGGCCTCAAGGCAGGCAAGACCTCTATGGACGGTCTGGTTCTGTACGTGACCGAGCTTCTGGGCGACGGCTACGAATTCGACCCCGTGCTGACCGACACCGCCGACGGTGTTGAGAAGCATATCCGCGATTACTACATCAATATGCTCTACACCATGGTCAACGGCTTGAGCGAGAGCAGCATGGTTCCCGCGCTGAACTTCGAGCCCAACCGTTATAACCCCGAGACGGGCAAGCTGATCGGTAGCAACCAGGGTAACATTGACAAGGTGATAACCGCGCTCAAGACTACCATTGACAAGGCAATCATGTCGAACGATAGCGTCATGGCCCGTGTGGAGAACGGGGACTACACCCTGTCCAAGATCTTCTCTGAGGACGAGATGAAAACGCTCGTTGCAGAGCTTGTCAAGTACGTGCAGGATAATAGCGTGACCACCTCCAAGACGCCCGTCAAGTACGCGACGCCCGATACGCTGGAGCAGGATCTCCGCAATTTCGTGGAGGGTCTGTACTACAAGACGGTCATTGCCGAGGCATTCCCCGCAACCAAGACCAACCTGCAGGTTCTGAAGGTGACCTCTACCACCGCGTCCAGTATCGAGCTTCTGGTTTCCCTGAAGCTTGCGGAGTACGGCAAGTGCGATACCTATCAGGAAATGTACGCCAAGCTGATGGCTGACAAGACGGTTGCCGATTCCATCAAGGCCATCGCCGATAGCCTGCCCTCGCTGTACGGTGACGTAACCGAGGAGCTGACGGCGGCATTCTACCAGAGCTTCGCTAAGATCCTGCTGGGCAGCAGCAAGACTCCCGAGTTTACCTGCAAGGCTGCGGCTGATACCAAGAAGCTCAAGACGGCCGTTGCTGATCTCATCGCCGCGAAGGGCGAGATCAAGATCGGCGAGATCGATGCCTTCATTGACGAGCTCGTGGCTCTGACCGCTGATTACACCATGAAGGATGGCGTGGACGTCAACACTACCGCATCCCACATCGCTCACCACACCTACTTCGCACAGATGGCTGCCGAGCCCTCTACCGCCTACTACTATGACGTGCAGATGGCTACCATGGATACCGCCATCGCCGAGGCCGTCACCACCAAGAAGGCAGAGCTTGAGGCTCAGATCAAGGTTGGCGCATCGGTTTACGACGTGTACGACATCGTGTTCAACTCGCTGGCCGATTCCGAGGATCCCGTATCCAAGCTGGCTGCTGAGATCGCCGCTTCCGTGTCTTACACGGCAGAGGGCAAGTACACCGTTGAGGGTGACATTCTCGCTAAGTACTGCTACACGCTGTTCAACAGCTTTGACGGCTACGTGCTGCCCGAGGATGAGCCTGCCATTAACCTGAGCTGCAACACCGCAGTCGCTAAGGAGGCCATGCGTCAGATCAAGAAGGACGTTGCCAACCGCGTGACCGCCATGCTCGCTGAGGCTAAGGCAAACACCGCTCGCGGTGAGAGCGTCAACTACGCGCTGTCCGCTGTTCGCACCGAGGAGGAGTTGACCGCCATTGCGAACGAGATCATGGACTTCCTGGTCGATTCGCTGTTCGCTACCGAGGACGAGAGAGAGTTCCTCGTGCCCGAGATCGTTGAGTACATCAAGCACGTATATACCACCGAGGCGTTGGATAAGGTTGATGCCGTCAAGACACCCTCCTTCCACATTTCCGAGGTATACGGCAAAACGCTGTCTACCGCCACCGCTGACATCAAGGCACTGCTTCTGTACTACGTTACCACCTACACCGAGATTACCGAGGAAGACATCGACAAGATGATCGGCGGCTCTCAGGGTAGCCTCGGCGACGAGGATGAGGAGGAGACGTCCCGCTACGTATCGGATGACGGCCGCATTGTGGCTGTTACCTACGGTGACAAGGCAGACGGCGGCTACTCGAAGTACAAGACGTTCGTCCTGAACTACAACAACTTCTCGGTCAACGTCGAGTACGACAACGTCACATATACCATCCCTGCGTATGGTTATGTGGTCGTGATGAACTGAGCAGATCATAAAGAAAGAGAGGTAACAAACTATGACCAATGAAGCGAATTTGCAGCATACGGTCAGTGCGCCCAAGGTCAAGAAGCGCAAGCTTGCGTCGCTTGATCAGCGGAAGGCACGCGCCGGATGGGTCTTCGTCCTGCCCTTTGTGATCGGCTTTATCATCGTGTATTTGCCCATCATTTTCAACTCCATCAAGATGAGCTTCTTCAGCCTTGAGGTTGTAACTGGCGGCGGCTTCCGCCTTGATTTCGTCGGCCTCGAGAACTACCAGTACGCCCTCTTTGAGGATACCAGCTTCGTGGAAACGCTGGTTACCGGTATGAAGGAGCTGGCATTCGACATCCCCGCGATCCTGATCTTCTCGCTGTTCATGGCGGTTCTTCTGAACCAGAAGATGGCAGGCCGCGCTGTGTTCCGTTCGATCTTCTTCATCCCCGTTATTCTGTCCACGGGTATCATGGAGTCCATCGAGGGTCAGAATATCCTCGGTACCTACATGGACCAGGCAGGCGGTGTTGACGACGGATCGGGCTCCAGCACCGCAAGCGAGATCGTTACGGCGATCGATATCGAGCGTCTGTTCTCCTCCATGAAGGTCGGAACGGGGTTGGTAGAGTACGTTGTAGATATGATCAACCAGATTTACGACATCGTCAACCGCTCGGGCGTTCAGATGCTGATCTTCCTGTCGGGTCTTCAGTCCATTTCTCCCGCTATTTACGAGGCGTGCCGCATCGACGGTGCGACCTCGTGGGAGACCTTCTGGAAGATCACCTTCCCCATGATCAGCCCTATGATCCTGGTCAACGCCGTTTACACCATCATCGACTCGTTTACGACCGAATCCAACTCGGTTATGACGTATATCGCCGGTGTCTACAAGTCCTCCGACGGACAGGTTCGCTCGTCCGCCATGGCTTGGATGTACTTCCTGCTCGTCATGCTGATTCTGGCGGCAGTCGGTGGACTTTTCTCGGCCTTCGTATTCTACAACCGACGTGATTAAGGAGGCAGAAGATGGATACTAATATGCAAAACACACCGAAAATTACAAAGGAATCCAAGAATAAGATCCGCGTGGAATTTGAGAGAACTCCCCTTAAGGAAAGACTGAAGGCGAAGTTCATGAATATGTACTTCTTCCAGAGAGTCGCGTTCTACATCTTCCGTCTGGTTCTTCTGATTGGTGTATCCTACGTCGTACTGTTCCCCTTCTTCACGAAGATCGCGGGCTCTTTCATGTCCCCCGAGGACTTCGTAGACGTAACCGTGCGACTCATCCCCAAGAACTTCACCTTGGATATTTACAAGGCGGTTCTGACCGAGCTGAACTACGTCCAGGCGTTCACCAACACCCTGATTATCTCGGTGTCGGGCGCCATCCTGCAGACGTTCGTGTGCTGCCTGATCGGTTACGGTCTGGCTAAGTTCAAGTTCCGCGGCAACAAGCTGATCATGATGCTGGTTATCCTGACCATGATCGTGCCTCACCAGACGCTGCAGCTCTCCATGTTCATGCAGTTCCGCTACTTTGACGTGCTGGGCATTCTGTCCTTCCTCAGCGGCGGCGCGAACATCGCATTCATGCCCGAGGCCTTCAACGAGATGCTCGCCGGTATCAACGTGATCAACCTGCCCGACCACGGTCTGGCTCTGACCAACACCTACTGGCCTCTCCTGATCCTTTCGGCTACGGGTCTGGCGTTCAAGAACGGTCTGTATATCTTCCTGCTCCGTCAGTTCTTTACGGGCGTGCCGGACGCACTGGAGGAGTCTGCGTACATCGACGGTTCGGGTGTATTCCGCACCTTCCTGACCATCATCCTGCCCCTGTCGGTGCCCATGATGGTGACCGTATTCCTGTTCTCGTTCTGCTGGCAGTGGATGGACGACTTCTATACCGAGCTGTTCTTCACCACCAACAAGATCAAGCTCATGCCCGACGTTGTGGATATCCCCAACTCGCTCAAGATGGACTATGCAGGTACGAATATGTATGAGGCAGCCATCCGCAATACCTGCGGTATCTGCATCATCTTCCCGCTGGTCATTCTCTACGCCTTCTGCCAGAACTTCCTGGTACAGGGTATCGAGCGCTCGGGTCTGACCGCAGACTAAGGGTTAAGGGGGGAGATATGCGGGGCGTTGCCCCGTACCCCACAAACCTTCTTGAAAGAAGGTTTGATCCAAGAACTAAAAAAGGCTTGCTATCCCCCCTTGTGGGGGTAGCAAGCCTTTTTCCGTTTTAGGGGTCAAGCCCCTTTTTTAAAAGGGGCTTGCGGGGGATGGGGGCGGAGCCCCGCGTATCTCCTTCCTTTAACTCTCGAGCTGACGGCCGAGGAAGTGGGCGGCGGTCTGGATGAGCTTGGATTCGATCTCGGGGGCGAGGCGGTCGGCGGAGTCACCCTCGCCCGTAGGGCAGACCGAAACCACGCAGCCTACGATGTCGCCCTCGCTGAGGATGGGCATGGCGCAGCGGACGTAGTGACTCCGGCTGTCGGGGGTGAGGGACATTTCCTCGGCGCCCAAGGCGTGGGTGTAGAGTCCGCGGCTCTGCATGATGCCTTCCACCCCGTCGGAGAGGGGCTTGTCGGTGTACTCCTTTTTGGAAATACCCGCGCAGGCGATGATGGCGTCGCGGTCACAGATGGCGACGGCCAGCCCACAGGTCTTGTGCAGGGTTTCGGCGTACTGACCCGCGAAGGCGGTCAGTTCACCGATGGGGGAGTACTTCTTGAAGATGACCTCCCCCTCGCGGTCGGTATAAATTTCCAAGGGGTCACCCTCGCGGATACGCATGGTTCTTCTGATTTCTTTGGGAATGACGACTCTGCCGAGGTCATCGATGCGGCGAACGATACCGGTAGCTTTCATATATATAAAATCTCCTTGTTTGCAGATTGGTGATGTTAGTATCTGCAAAACAAGGGGATTTATACTTTTTATAGTTCTAAACAAATGGAATTATTTTTTTTTTTGAAATTCCTCACCGGTAATCAAGTAGTTTATCGAAACGTTAAAATACCGCGACATGGCAACCAATAATGCTAAAGATGGCTCTCGCTTGCCGTTTTCATAGTACGAAAGAGCTTCTCGCGATATATTTAAATCCATCGCAACCTTCTGTTGATTTAGTTTTCTCTTTTTTCGAATATTTTTCAGACCAATCATTCAATCACCTCTTGACATTATTGTATTGTGTTACAATAATAACGTATTTCGCAACGTTCATCCTAAAAACGCAAGCCCTACCGTAAAAGGTGGGGCTTGTGTTCTTTTGTGTGCGGCGCGCGACGCAGCTTTCAGAAAAAACAGGTATTTTGCTTGACAAGACTCACTGCGTTGGTATATAATAAAGAAAATAACCAACGGAGGTGTGTCATGAAATCAACGACCAAAGGGTTCCTCAGAGTCCTGATCAGCATTGTTTACATTGTGTGGGGTATTATGGCCCCGGTGTCCGCGTTTAAGGCTCTGATTGCCCTGGATATTCCCGGGATCGTGACGGCGGCGGTCGGCGTGCTTATGCTTATCGCGGGCTTTTTCGGTCTTCTCGGTATCAAAAAGGAAAAGGCGCGTACGTTTGGCGTGATCATTTTTGTTGCCGCTCTCATTTCGGTTGCTCTTTCGCTGCCCGCAATCAACGCGGTTTCCATCATTACCGCTCTGCTTGCGTGGCTCTTTATCGTTGCGATCAACTAAAAAGGGGGAAGTCGTATGCAGAAGATATGGGATTTATTCAAGGAGTTTCACGCGCTGCTCGACGGGGACGTGGATTTGAAGACGTGTCAGGAATGTCACGCGTTGGCAGCCGTCCTGCTCGCGCACGCCGAAGGACGGCATGAGCATAAGCTGCGCGAATGGAAGGACGACCTGGATTTTTTTGCGGACGCGGATACGTCCGTCCCGTTTTCCTTCGGACAATGCGGCGACCGCGTGTATTGGAAGATCGTTGACGGGGTTCTCTACATCGGCGGCGAAGGCCCTATGTGGCAGTTTGACAACCTGTCGGTATCCTTTTCCCATATTGATATCTATTCTCCGTGGCGACGGAGCGATTTTCATACCGTCATCATTCACGACGGCGTGACGACCATCGGGGAGGATGCGTTTCGCGGCGCGATCCTCTCGGGTATCGTCATACCGAGAAGCGTGAAAACCATAGAGGAAGCGGCTTTTTTTGACGCGAAAATTGAAAAACTGATCCTGCCCGAAACCATTGACACGCTGGAAGCGGGCATCGTGACGGGCTTTAGCCGTGTGGTGGATACGCTGGTGGTTTCGGCGAATATTCCCCACATCAAGCCATTCTCTCTCTTTAACAGAGATGATCAATTGGCCAAGACGGTGATCCTCACGGGCGCGCTACCCGATGACCTGGGGCCGCTGGTGGAATCCCGCGTGTTTGATGACGCGGGGGATTGCGAAATTCGGTATCCCGAGGCGTGGGATACGGCAGAGCGATCCTTTATAGATTGGCTGACGGCGTATTTCCCCGATGCGGATGATACGTTTCGGGGAAAACTCAAATCCGCGGTAACGTCGTATCGCGTCGAATAACCGTTCCGCAAGGAAATTCACATAGATAGCAAGATAGCAGGGAAGTATATGACAAGTAAGCGACGGATGATTGTGGGCTACGCCTATTCCATATTGAGTGCCGTGATCTACGGCTGCATGCCGCTCATGGCAAGCTACATTTACGCCGAGGGCGTCAATTCCATGACCTTGGTGCTTCTGCGCAACCTGCTGGCGTTGCCTAGCCTGGCGGCGCTGGCGCTGTGGCAGCAAAAGACCCTGAAGTGCCCTATACGCTCGGTTCTGCCGCTCGGCATCCCCGCATTTTTCGGGTGCGTGATGACACCGCTTTTGCTGTTTAGCTCGTACACCTTCATCGCGTCGGGCACGGCGACGGTGTTTCACTTCGTGTACCCCTGCCTTGTGTTGATGATCGGTTTGATTTTCCTGCGCAAAAAGCTGGTTATGGGAACGCTTATCAGCGTGCTCATGTGCCTCGCGGGCATTCTCCTGTTCTACGACCCGAAAGAGTCTCTGAATCCCGTCGGCGCGGCGCTCGCGCTCGGTTCGGGGCTGGCGTTTGCCATTTACGTCGTTCTGCTGCCCCGATTCCAAAGCAAGCATTTTTCGGGGTTTGCCTTTTGCTTTTACATAGCACTTTGGAGCAGTATCATCATGCTCGGCATCTGCCTGTGTACGGGTCAGTTGGCTTTGCCGACCTCGCTCGTGGGCTGGGGGCTCTGCCTGTTGTTTGCCACCTTGGTGACCACGGGTGCCGTGGTTCTGTTCCAGCAGGGGGCTCTGCTCATTGGCGGTGAGCGCACCTCGGTGCTGAGCGCGCTGGAGCCCATCACGGGTGTCGTCATCGGTATTTTCGTGTTCCACGAATCTGCGAAGCCGACGGTGCTGATTGGATCTCTGCTCGTGATCGCCTCCAGCATCCTGATTGCCGTGATCGATCTAAAGCATAAATCGAAGTAAAGCTTTGGGCTGCTCCTTTTTATGAAAAAATGCCTTGCGACCATTCATGTCGCAAGGCATTTTCGTTTTTTATGTAGGGGTGCAATCATACCCGATCCACCGTGATGACCGTGAACAGGTGCTCGTCCTGTGCGCGGACGGCGGTGTTGATGGCGTCCCGTAGCTCGTCATCGCTCATTGTAAGAGCGAAGGGGGCGGCAACGTCAAAGATCAGGTTGGTGTGCGTCTGGCCGGGGACGATGCGGAAATCGTGGATGGTCAGGCGCTCGTCAATTGCGGTGACGACCGACTCGGTGAGGGTACGCAGGCGGACGACGGCGGGATCGCGCAGGGCGACGGGGTCCATGTGGACGGTGGCGGTGATGCCGTGCTGCTCACGCAGATGGCGCTCGATGAGGTCGATCATGTCGTGGGAGCGGTAGACGTCCACCGCGCCGTCCACCTCCACGTGCAGGGAGGCCATGACGCGGCCGGGGCCGTAATCGTGTACCACGAGGTCGTGAATGCCGACGGCACCCTCGTATTCCGCCACCACGGCACGGATCTTGTCCACCGTTTCCTCCGAGGGGCGCTCGCCGAGGATGGCGTTTTTGGTGTCGTTGAGGATCTTGATGCCCGCCCACAGAATGAGGCAAGCTACGATCAGACCCATGTAGCCGTCGGTTTCCAGACTCGTGAATTTCTGAATCAAGGTGGCCGCCAACACCGCCGAGGTGGCGATGGCATCCGAGAGGCTGTCGGCCGAGGTGGCGCGCATGACACCCGAGTTGATCTTTTTGGCTACCTTGCGGTTAAAGAGGCACAGCCACAGCTTGACGAGAATGGACACCGACAGCACGCCTACTGTGATCCAACTGAACCGGGTGGCAACGGGGTGCAGGATCTTGCCAAAGGATTCCTTGAGCAGATCCACGCCGATGGTGAGGATGAGGAAGGATACGATCATGGATGCCACGTACTCGATGCGGGCATGTCCGAAGGGGTGCTTGTCGTCGGCGGGCTTGGCGGCGATCTTGAAGCTCACGAGGGAGATGATTTGGGAGCCCGCGTCGGATAGGTTGTTGATGGCGTCGGCCTGAATGGAAATCGCGCCGAACAGAAAGCCCACCGTGTACTTGCCCACGGCGAGCAGGATGTTGAGGATGATGCCCACGGTGCTGACCAGCGTGCCGTATGCACGCCGCACGGCGGGGTCTTGGACGTTTCTCCTGTCCTTGACGAACAGGCGGCAGAGTAATTCAGTCATGGTATGCTCCTTTTGAGGGAAACTTCTTGAAAGAAGTTTCCCTCAAACTCCCTTCAAGAACTTTGAAAAATATATTTGGCAAATGCTTTTTCGGTACAAATTTTTATAAAGGTTCTTGAAGTTCCAAGAAACTTCTTTCGGCGATGCTTGCATCGCGAGTTTCATTGGTGGGGTGCAGGGGCAACGCCCCTGCATAATATCGTTCCCTACTGTCCCCAGTATTTGCGGTCGAGGCTGCGGAGCTGGATGGCCTCGGCCACGTGGCCTGCCTCGATGGTCATGCTGGCATCCAGGTCGGCGATGGTGCGGGCGACGCGCAGGATGCGGTCGTAGCCGCGCGCCGAGAGCCCGAGTGACTCAAACGCCATGCGGAGCAGGGAGGAGGCATCCTCCGAGAGGGGACAGTAGCGGCGAATGGCGGCGGCATCGAGCTGGGCGTTGCAGAAAATGGGGGTTTGGCGCTTGGTCGCACCTACGGCCGCGTCCACCTCGGCCATGCGGCGGGTGGCGAACTCACGCGCGGCGCACACGCGCTCACGAATGACGGCGGAGGGCTCAATCGTGCCGGTGTCCTTTGCGGCCAACTCGTCGTAGGAGAGGGAGGGGAGCTCGATCTGTATGTCAATGCGGTCCAGCATGGGGCCACTGATGCGGCTCATGTAGCGTTTGACGTCGGTGGGGTGGCAGGTGCAACGCCCCGAGGGATCGCCGAAATAGCCGCACCGACAGGGGTTCATGGCGGACACCATCATAAAGGAGCAGGGGAAGGTCACGCGCCCGCTGGCGCGGGTGATGGTCACGCGGCGGTCCTCAATGGGCTGACGGAGTCCGTCAGTCACCTGCTTGGGGAACTCGGGCAGCTCGTCCAGAAACAGCACGCCGTTGTGCGCCAACGATACCTCACCCGGCATGGGGTTGACACCACCGCCGATCAGGCTGACCGCCGACATGGTGTGGTGGGGGGAGCGGAAGGCGCGGCGGCGGAGCAGGGAGGTGCCCTCGGGCAACGTGCCCGACACCGAGTGGATCTTGGTGGACTCAATGGCCTCGGCGAAGGTCAGGGGCGGCAGGATGGTGGGCAAGCGCTTGGCGAGCATGGATTTACCCGTGCCGGGAGGGCCGATCAGCAGAATGTTGTGACCGCCCGCGGCGGCGACCTCCATCGCGCGCTTGGCCATGCTCTGTCCGCGCACGTCCGAGAAATCCACGTCGTAGACGTCGGCGGCGGCGAGGGCGGGGGAGGGGCAGACCACGGGGGTGAGGGGGCGGTGGCCGTTGAGGTGATCCACGAGATCCCGCATACAGCGCACGCCGTAGACCGTGATGCCCTCTACCGCGGCGGCCTCGGCGGCGTTATCCATGGGAGCGTAGAATTCGGTCATGCCCGCATCCCGCGCGGCCACGCACATGGAGAGCATACCGCGCACGGGGCGCACGTCGCCCGAGAGGGAGAGCTCACCCACGAAGCACTTGCCCGAGAGGGACACGTCGGGGCGAATGACGCCGCCTACCGTCAGAATGCCCGTCAGAATAGCCACGTCAAAGGCCGAACCCTCCTTGCGGCGGTCGGCGGGGGCGAGGTTGACGAGCAGCGCCATGTCGGGCAGGCGCAGGGCGCTGTTCTGGCAGGCGGTCATGACGCGCTCCTTTGCCTCCTTGACGGCGGCGTCGGGCAGACCGACCAGCTCGAACTCGGGCAGGCGGTTCTGCCCGTTCACCTCTACGCTGACGAGAAAGCCGTCGATTCCAAAAAGTCCCGCGCTGTATACGGTTGTCAGCATAGCGGTGTCCTCCGTTTACAAAAGTCCTTGCGGATCGCAATTTCCCTTATTGTACCATATTTTTCGGCGGATTGCAAGGGATGCGGGGAATTTATTTGGTGGGATATGTTTTTTGAACGAAAAGAACCGTTATGCGTGCCTGTGGTGGCGATGGCTATGGTTTGGGATGACACTAGCGATGGAACAGTTGTTCGCGCTTGTCTCGCAGACGTCGTCTACCTCGATGGTGACGTGGTGGATCTCCAACTCCGCCAAGCGGCGGCGAATGCTTGCTTTGACGGCCTGTGGGTTACCCTCGGTTACGATATGCAGAGTCGCGTCGCAGGTCTGCTCGCTCAGGGCGCGCAGGTGGATATGGTGAACCTCGGTCACGCCCGCTACCTCACGCACGCGGGCGCGAAGATCGTCGGCCGTCAAGCCGCGCGGCGCACGGTCGAGAAACAAATCCAAAGCCTCGCGCAGATTACCAACCGCGTGGATGAGGATGAACACCGCCACGCCGATGGACAAGAGGGGATCGAGAATGGTGAAGTCGGTGAATTTCATGACTACTGCGCCCACCAGCACCACCGACCAGCCAAGCACGTCCTCCAGCATATGCAGATTGACCGCCTTCTGGTTCAGGGATTTCCCGCGGTGGGTCAGATGTGCCGCGCCCGCGTTGACGAGTATGCCTACCGCGGCGAGGATCATCATGCCGTCGTAGCGGATGGGGACGGGGTGGAGGAGGCGGTGTATCGCGCCGTAGATGGCGACTCCCGAGCCGACGACGAGGATGAGCGAGGTCAGCAGTCCCCCCAGTGCTGAGTACCGTCCGTAGCCGTAGGTGTGGGTGGAGTCGGGAGCGCGGGTGCTTTTCTTTTCCAGCAGGCAGGCAAAGCCAATGCTTGCCGCGTCCCCGAGGTCATGGATGGCATCGGAGAGGATGGCAACGCTGCTCGTCATCAGACCGCCGAGCAACTCGAAAATCGAGAAAAACAGGTTGAGTAGAAACGCGAGATACATATTTTTCTGTGAATTCATGGTGTCCCCCTTGCATTTTTAATGAAATGGTGGTATACTATTATACATATTATTCGGTATCAGTATACCCGAAAAGGCAAGCCGCGTCAACATACGTTGCTCGCACGTTGTTCGATACCGAACAAATAAAGAAAAATGTAACGATTCAGCCGATTTTCAAATTGGGGTTTGTCGGGGGGTTATTTAGCCGCTGTAGGGGAGGCCCTATGTGGCCTCCCATGGGCGCCCACAC
>CAJGEA010000027.1 GCA_904502015.1 uncultured Clostridia bacterium
CCGATAAGGAATATTGCTGTTTTACCTGTAGGGGCGCCCCTGTGTGGGCGCCCATGGGAGGCCACATAGGGCCTCCCCTACAGCGGCTAAATAAACACCCCGATAAACCCCAATTTGAAAGCACACCGCCCATAGAAAGGAGGCAGAGCCATGTATCCCTACATATCCGTGAGCTACGCGAGCGAGAATGCCCGAAGTGCTGAGCGCATCTGCGATCTTTTGTCGCGCTACGGCTTTCGCTACGAGCGCGTACCCGACGGCCGTGAGCCCTCGGCGCGCGCGGGCGTCATTTCGGGCGCCGAGGCGCTGGTGGTGCTGACCTCTCCCGCCGCGGCGGCGCGGGAGGTGATTGCCTCCGACGTGCGACTGGGGCTGGGGCTCAGCCGCCCCGTGCTCTGCGTCAGCGTGGAGCCAAACGAGCTGGACGACCGCTTTTGCGGCGGCGGTGAAGCGGGGGCTATCCTGATTCCGTCACCCGCGCAGGATTCCGATCCACTGGCGGTGGCGCTGTTCGTGCATCGCCTCATGATCCGCCGTCTGTGTCGGTTGGACGAGTGCTTCACCTCCCTTTTGTGCGCCGACGATGCCTACGGGCGAGCCATTGAGTGCGCCGTTCGCGCTCACGTGGGGGATGCCGACGCGCAGTTTGCGCTGGGCTGTGCCTACGAGTCGGGTGACGGCGTGCCCACCCGTGAGGACGAGGCGGCCCTGTGGCTGGAGCGTGCCGCGCTGGCGGGGCTGACCTGCGCGCAGGTGCGCATTGGCGAATACTATTTGCGCGGCGTGGGGGTAGAACGCGATCCCGCCCGTGCGTTGTCCTTCTTTTCCTCCGCCGCCCGTGCGGGGGACGTGCGCGGCGTGTACCACGTGGGACTCTGCTACCTGTACGGAAGGGGCGTTCTGCGTGATCCCTCCTACGCCGTGACCTTCCTGCTCCGTGCCGCGCGGCAGGGCTATGCCCCTGCCTGCTATCGGCTGGGTATTCTTTACCGTGACGGTGAGGGCGTTCCCGCCAATCACAAACGAGCCGTGGCTTGTATGTATGCCGCCGTGGTGAGCTCGGCGACGGCCATCCGCGCGGACGGAGGTATGTCTCCCGGGGGCATGAGCGTTACGCTTCGCCGCCGCGCGCCGGGCGGATTTCGCGCGGTATCCCTCCGCCATATGCGGAGGAGCAGGCTGGTTCCCTTGATGGAGGCCCGCGCGGCCGCCAAGGGACACGGATGGACCGATGCCGAGCGATCCCATGCCACCCTGCGCTTGATGGGGCGCTGTCGCTATACCTCTTGCGGCTACGCCGAGGACGGCTGGCTGGCGGGGGAGTACAACCGCTTCCTTGCCGACGAGGGGGGCGCGTGGGACGCGCGATGGCGGGAGAGCCGCACGTCCGCGGGTCGCTCTCGTGTCGATGAACGAGGGGCTGTCGAGCTTCCCGTATGGACCTGCCGCGAGGCGGCCGAGGCGGCGGCGGAGCTGGGCCATCTACTGGCGCTGGGATGCCCCGAGGGGGGCATTCTGCCCGCCCCCACTCGCGCCCTTTCGTGGTATCGCTTTGCCGCGGGGCAGGGGAGCAGCCGCGCCATGTTCTACCTTGGCGACGCCTATCGAACGGGTCGGGGCGTTCCCCGTGACCCCGAGGGGGCGGTACGGCTCTATACCTATGCTGCCAACCTCAAATGCGAGGAGGCGCAGTTCGCGCTGGGCGTGTGCTGTGAGCGCGGCGAGGGAACGGATCAGAATTTCACCGAGGCGGCGCGCCGTTACGAGCAGGCGGCCAGACAGGGCTACGCTCCTGCGGCCTGCAATCTGGGCGGCTGTTACCTTGACGGCCGCGGCGTTGCCCGCGACGATACGGTGGCGGTTGAATGGTTTACCCGCGCGTCGGACGCGCGAGAGAGCGCCGCAGCCTGCCGCCTTGCGCTCTGCTACGAGCTGGGGCGCGGGGTGGAAAGGGACGCTGAGGAGGCGTTTGCCCTTTACCACACGGCGGCACGGGGCGGCTCTGCCTATGCGCTCTACCGCCTGGGGCTTATGTATGACCACGGCATTTTGTCCGATTGTGACGCGGGGGAGCACCGTCTGACCGACGACGTTACCCTTCTTGAGCAGCTTTTGTTTGAAAATTCGGTTCGTGAGACGGTTTCTGCCGAGGAGGCCCATGATGACGGCGCACACCTTGCGGTGTCGGTGGGTGACAGGACGACGCCTGCGGATGATGGCGGCGTGTATCTTCTGCCGCCGCGCGCTGCCTATGCCGCCCGTCTGTATGAGCAGGCGGCGGTCAGCGGTGTGCCCGACGCGGCGTACGCGATGGCCATGTGCTGTCGGGACTTTCGCGGCGATCATCTTCGTGAGCAACGCCGTGAGCGGCGTCACGAGTGGCAGGAGGTGCCGTGGCTGATCCGCGCGGCGGACGGAGGCCACCTCCAAGCCATCTACGAGTTAGGTATGTGCTATTTTGACGGGCGGGGCACGGTGCGCGACCGTGTGCGCGCCTACGCCTGCTTTGAACGTGCCGCAGATCTGTGGCGCCAATGGCAGGACTCTGAACCAGCCGCTGAATCGGCCGCTAAACCGGCCGCCGAGGCTCTGCCGACCGGCGGACTTTCCCGACGGGACGCGGCGGGCTGCGCCATTTACATGATGGGGTACTGCACCCTATATAGCCTGCTGGATGGGCGGCGGGAGCCCCTCATCCCCGCGCCCGGCTCCCCCGAGGTGCTGCGCGCCGCCGAGCTGTTCTCCGAGGCGGCTGAAACCGACCACATCAGCGCCATCACCGCGCTGGGCGATCTCGCGGCGTACGGATTTCTCCCCGCTGACACCGCTGGCGCCGTTGACACCGCTGGCGCCGCTGACACCGTTGACACCGCTGGCGCCGATGACGGGGGCAGGGATTCGCGGGCGGCGGCTCTGGAGCTGTACGAACGCGCCGCGCGGTTGGCGGGCACGGTGGAAAAGAGCATCGCGCCCCACGCCGTGGACGCCATGCTCAGCCTGGCCGAGCATCTGCTCCGCGAGGGCAAGGCGCTGGAATCCGCGGGCGATCGCGAGGGTGCCGATCGCGCCCGTACCGAGGCGTGGCGATACCTGGCCGGTGCCGCCGAGCTGGGTAGCACCGACGCGCAGGTAGGCATGGCGTACTGCGCCCATTTTGGATACGGAACGCCCGAGAACCGCGACACCGCCGCATGGTTTTTGCGCCGCGCCGAGCATAGCGCGGGCGGACATCGGTTGGCGTCCCTGTTTATGGGTGATATACTATACGCAGGTGGGGCTGACCGCCCTGCCGCCATGGCCGCGTATCGGCGTGCCGCGGCGGAACACACGCACGAGCGCTCAACCGAGTCGGTTACACTGGCGGTGCGCCGCCGCGTGCGTGCCGAGACCGAGGAGCGGGTGCGCGCCGAGGCGTTGTATCGCTTGGCGGCGATTGGCGCGGCGTATTTGGACACGCGCGACACGGCTGGCGCGCTTGATGCATCGGAAAGTCCTTTTGGCTACCTGCTCCAAGCGGTGCTGGCGGGACACGAGACGGCCGTGCGGGATCTCGCACTCATGTACGCCCACGAGGTCGAGCGCAGGGACAGCGCGGCCCGTCCGGCAATCCCCAACGCCAAACGCTCCCGTTCCCACCGCGCCCGTGCGACGGTGGAGGCGCTGGCGGTGTATCGGAGTCAGATGACTCTTCCCCCCTTGACCGCCTGCATGACCGATTACTATACCGCCCTGTGGCCCTGTCCCGTTCCCTTTGAGCGGCGGATGACCGTGGGCGCGATGGACGGCGACCTGCCCACGTACGCGACGGCTCCCGTGAGCGTCGCTATGCGTGCCGAGGCGCTGAATTATCTGGGTGACTGTTGCTTTTTCGGGCACGGACTGCCCGAGGACGCGGCGGCGGCCGTCGCTTGCTATACGGCGGCGGTGGCCGTGGCGGCTGAATTGAAGCCGCGGCGCGGCGATCGCCTCCCCGAGGGCGTGGCGTGGGCGCATTACAGTCTGGGCTGGTGTCGGCTGCGCGGCGTGGGCTGCTTACCCAACGAGCACGAGGCGGTACGGCATTTCCGCGCCGCGCCGAGCCACGCCGAGGCGTGCTTTGCGCTGGCAGATTGCTGTGAGCGTGGCGTGGGGATGGACGCCTCCAACGTCTACGAAGCATTTAAGTACTACCGCCGAGCACACAAGCTGGGGCACCCCAAGGCCGCCCACCACGTCCGCCTCATGGAGCAACGCCTCCGAGACGCGCACGGGGAGTAAGGAGAAGGCTCTTCAAATTTGGATTTGTGCCTGCGGCACGGCTCTAGCTCGGGATAGGTTGTCTCGCGCTTGCCATCTCACCCGACGGAATGGCTCTTCAAATTTGGAGTTGTAGGGGAGTACGCTGGGGGAACTTCTTGAAAGCCTCCTCACTTCGTTCGGTGCGAATTTGCCTTCGGCAAATATCGCGAAGTTCCCCCAGACCCCCTCAAGAACCTTCAAAAAATATTGCCAAAAGATATTGTCAAATATATATTTTTCAAGTTTTTTGAAGTCCAGAAACTTTTTTTCAAAAAAGTTTCTGGTGGGGTGCAGGGGCAACGCCCCTGCGTGCTCGCCTCCCCGATAAACCCCAACTTAACTAACGAAAAAGAACAAACGTTCACGAAAGGACCACGGATCACCTATGAACATTACCGTCATTGGCTGCGGCCGCTGGGGCTCGCTCATCACATGGTATCTCGCCTCCCGCAAGGGGCATACCGTGACGCTGTACGGGCGAGCCACTTCGGCGCACATGCAACGCTTCCTTGCTGAGCGGCGCAACGATCTGCTCACCCTGCCCGATAGCGTAAAGCTCACAACCGAGCTCTCGTCCTGCGCCGACCCCGCCTGCGAGATCATTGTCATTTCGGTGGGGGCACAGGGCTTGCGCGCGCTCTTTGAGGAAATGCGCCCACTGAATCTGAAGGACAAAACGGTGGTGCTCTGTATGAAGGGCATCGAGGCCGAGAGCGGCAAACGCCTCTCCGAGATCGCCGCCGAGCTGCTGGATTCCTCCATGAAGGTGGCAGTGTGGGTTGGCCCCGGCCACGTGCAGGAGTTCTACGCGGGTATCCCCAACTGCATGGTCATTGATAGCGAGGATGATGCCACCAAGCGGATGCTGGTGCGCGAATTCTCGGGCGACATCATTCGTTTCTACTACGGCGAGGATCTCATTGGCAGCGAGATCGGCGCGGCGGCCAAGAACGTCGTGGGTATCGCCGCCGGTATGCTGGACGGCATGGGACTGACCACCCTCAAGGGTGCGCTGATGTCCCGCGGCACGCGGGAGATCTACCGTCTGATCGAGGCGATGGGAGGCAACGGTATGTCGGCGTACGGGCTCTGCCACCTCGGTGACTACGAGGCGACGGTGTTCTCCCGCTTCAGCCACAACCGCGCGTTTGGAGAGGCGTTCGTGCGAGGTGAGTCTTACAGTCAGCTCGCCGAGGGCTACGCCACGGTGCGTGCGCTGGTGGTGCTGGGGCGCGTCTACCACGTCGATCTGCCCATCTGCCAAGCCGTGTATAACATTCTGTATCAAGGCGCGTCCCTGCGCGACGAGCTGGAGATCCTCTTCGACCGCGGCATCACGCGGGAATTTCATATGTGACAGCCAAGCCCCTTAAATTGGGGTTTATGGGGGTACGGGCATGCAGGGGTGAGACCCATGCTCGTAAATCCGAATTTGAAGAAGCAAAGAAAACCCCCGCCCTGCGCGCGATGCGAAAGGCGGGGGTTATTATTTCTTTGTTATGACGGATCAATCCTGATCGTCGCCGTCGAGGGCCTTGAGGTCGTCCTCGTCCACGATGCACTCGAACTTCTCGCCGCAAGCGGGGCAACGGAGGTTCTCGGGGTCAAGGGTGGCGTCGAAATTGATTACGTCGCCGCAAGCGGGGCAGACGATCTCGAAAAACTCGCCGTCGTCCTCCTCGTCTTCGTCGTCAAAGCCGCAATCAAAGTCGCAATCGCAGCAGTTGCCGTCGCAGTCGTCGTCAAACTCGTCACAGCAGAAGTCGTCGTCCTCGTCGTCGAGGTCGAGCAGAACCTCCTCTACGTCGCCGAGATCCTCGTCGAGCTCCTCGCAGTAGTCGTGGACCTCGTCGATCTGGGCCTGCAGGCTGTCGATCTTGTCTGCCATTTTCTCAACGATATCCACCAGAGCGGCAATGATCTTGCCCTCCTTGGTCGAAGCGTCCAGCTCAACGCCGTCAAACAGACCCTTCAGATAGGTTGCCTTTTCGAGCATAGCCATGATACGTCCTCCTTATAGTTGGGTATAGTGCGCCGCCTCGCGGGCGGCAAGGGATGGGAGCCTGTCCGCATGCGCGATTTACGCGCCGCGGGTTACGCGCGGGACAGGTACTCGCCGGTGCGGGTATCGATCTTGAGCTTTTCGCCGATGTTGATGAACAGCGGAACCTTAACCACAGCGCCGGTCTCGAGGGTAGCGGGCTTGAGGGTGTTGGTGGCGGTGTTGCCTGCAAAGCCGGGCTCGGTGTCGATAACCTCAAGCTCCACGAATGTGGGGGGCTCAACGCCGAGGATGGTGCCCTTGTAGGAGATGATCTTGCACATCATCTCTTCCTTGACGAACTGGAAGTTCTCGCCAACCTGATCGTGACCGATGAGAGTCTCCTCCCAGGTCTCGGTGTCCATGAAGTGATAGAGATCACCGTCATCGTAGGAGTACTGCATATCTCTGCGCTCGATGTAGGCGTTCTCAAACTTGTCGGTGGGGTTAAAGGTGCGCTCGACCACGCCGCCGCTGATGCAGTTCTTGATCTTGGCGCGCACGAATGCGGCACCCTTACCGGGCTTAACGTGCTGGAATTCGATGACCTGATAGACGACGCCGTCCATGTCAAACGTGATGCCGTTCTTAAAATCGCCGGCTACTACCATAGGAATATACCTCCAAAATATTGATTTCGCGGGAGCGTGTCCGAAGCGGATCCGCGCCCGACTATATAGATACAGCTTATTATACACTATTTTTTCTTGATTGACAAGGGGGTTGCCCGATTTTTTTCAAAAAAACCGCATTTTTTTTGCGTCGGGGCAAAAAGGAGGTGGCAAAACGTCCAAAAAATCTTGGCGGAATAGGGGCGCGAATGAAATAATTACCAAAAATCAAGCAAACGTGTTGACAAGCCTTTCTTTGTGTAGTAAAATATTATTATCTATGTAGTTATATACGCGCCCTGTAAGGGGAGTCCCCGCAAGGGGAGAAGGGAGATACGCCCGTGAGAAGCATGACCGCCTTCGGCCGCGCCACAGGAGTGGCGGGCAACCGAGAGATCACGATAGAGCTTCGTTCCGTCAATAACCGCTTTCTGGATCTGAACGTCCGCCTGCCCCGCGCGTGGGCCGCGCAGGAGGAGAGCGTCAAGGCGACCATCGGCAAGATGGGTGTCAGCCGCGGCAAGGTGGATGTGTCGGTTACCTATACAGACGTCCGTGCCTCGGAGTCGGGGGCAACCGTGCTGGAGCCCGACCTCGATTGCGCCCGCCGCTACGTTGAGTCCGCCGCGCTGCTCGCCCGCGAGCTGGGCGTGGAGAACGACCTGACGGTGAGCCGCCTCATGGCCATGACGGGGGTTATGATGCCCGTCCGCGAGGATACCGAGGAGAGCGACGACGAGCTGCGCGCCGTCCTTGAGCCCATCCTGACCGAGGCGTGTACCGCGTTCCTCGCCGCCCGTGAGCGGGAGGGCGCGCGACTGGGTGCCGACGTGCTCGCGAAGCTCGGGGGCATCCGCGGGATGGTGGCCACCATCGCCGCCCGCTCGGAGGACAACGTGCGTGCCTACCGCGCCCGCTTTGAGGAGCGGTTGCGCAATATTCTTTCGGATAACAGTATCGCGCTGGACGAGCAACGCATCCTGACCGAGTGCGCCGTTTACGCCGACCGTGTCGCCATCGACGAGGAGCTGGTGCGCCTTGCCTCCCATATGGACGCGCTGGAAGCGCTGTTCCGCTCGGAGGAGCCCGTTGGCCGCCGCATTGATTTCATGCTGCAGGAGACCAACCGAGAGATCAACACCATCGGCTCGAAATGCTCCGATGCCGCCATCGCCCGCGTGGTCGCCGACGTCAAGAGTGAGTTTGAGAAGATCCGCGAGCAGATTCAAAATATTGAATAATTAGAGAGGGAGAGCGCATGAGATTCATCAACATCGGCTACGGCAATATGGCGGCGGCCGACCGCATCGTCACCCTGGCCAGCCCCGATTCCGCCCCTATCAAGCGACTCATTCAGGACGCCAAGGACGACGGCCGCGTGATCGACGTGACCTGCGGACGCAAGACCCGCGCGGTCATCATCACCGATTCCGAGCACGTCATCCTCTCGGCCTTGCAAACCGAAACCATTGCCAATCGTCTGGAAACCAACGACGCCGAGGGCGACGGTGAGGACGAGGGCGAGGACGAGGGCGCCTGATCCCCGAACCAAAACCCGTCAAATTGGGGTTTGTAGGGATGCGAGCACGCAGGGGCGTTGCCCCTGCACCCCACCAGAAACTTTTTTGAAAACCTCCTCGCGCCGCTTCGCGGAGGCGCTCGGTGCGAATTTGCCTGCGGCAAATATCGCGAGGGTTTCTGGACTTCCTAAAACTTTAAAAAACATATATTTTACAATGCTTTTTAAGACATATTTTTAAAGGTTCTTGAGGGGGTGTGGGGGAACTTCGCGATATTTGCCGAAGTCAAATTCGCACCGAACGAAGTGAGGAGACTTTCAAGAAGTTCCCCCGGCGTACCCCCCGATAAATCCAAATTTGAATAGCACACTGTAATTTGTATAGCGAAAGCGAAAAGGAGATAGAGTATGATTTACCCCACCATCAAGGATCTGTCGAGCGACGGAAAGTACAACCGCTACGAGATCGCGCTGGCAGCCGCCAAGTGCGCCCGCAAGGTCACCAACGAGTACACCGCCCAGCGCGTGTCTGCCGAGCAGAAAATGACGGGCAATAAGGAGACCGACAAGCCCCTTTACACCCAGATCGACCGTGAGTTGCGCGACGAAAAGGCGGTCAGGACCGCCATTGCCCGCATCCACAAGGGCGAGTACCAGCTCACCCATAAGGATCCCGCCGAGCAGGAGCGCGAGGAGCAGGAGTTCCTGGAGAGCCTGCGCCGTGTCTATGACGACGAGTATGCGGATGACGCGCAGGGTGCGTCCGAGGACACTGCTGACACTGCTGACGCCGCCGAAGGCGATGCTGACGCCGCCGAAGGCGATGCTGACGCCGCCGAAGGCGATGCTGACGCCGCCGAAGGCGATGCTGACGCTGCCGAAGGCGATGCTGACGCTGCTGATGCTGCTGATGCTGACGACGCTGATGCCGACGACGTTTCTGATGCCGAATAAATGACTGAGTCAACCACAGGAGGCACCGCCATGCAAACGGATGTGACCCAAACGACCTGCGAGAGCACCGCCCGCGAGCGGTACGCGGGGGTACACGTGTTGGATAACCCGCTTTGCCTGGACGGTGTTTTCCATTACGCCATTCCCCCCGCCATGACCGATGCGGTTGTGCGCGGGGCTTTCGTGACCGTACCCTTTGGCAAGGGAAACCGCAAGCTGCTGGCCGTGGTGGTGGACGTGGTGGAGGCCGACGGCCTGCCTGCCGAGCTTCCCCGCGACCGCGTCAAGCCCGTCTTTGACGTCTGCCGCGCCGAGCTGTCGCTGGACGAGCTCCAGCTTGGGCTGTGCCGATACCTCAAGGACACCACCCTCTGCACGATGGGAGAGGCGGTACGCACCGTCGTGCCCCCTGCCGCGCTGGCGTCCCTGACCGAATACTACCGCGCCGTGCCCGAGGATCGCCTCCCCGCGAAGGCAGGCCGAGTGAACGCCGTGCTTCCTGCCGCCGACCTGATGGTCTACGAGTACCTCGTCGCCCGCGGAAGCGTGTCGGGACAAGCCATCCGCGCCCGCTTCGGGGCATCGGGTATCAAGATTCTGGAGCGGTTCTGCCGCCGCGGCATCGTGGAGCGGGAGCTGGTGGTGCGCCGCCCCGCCGTCCCTACCGAGCGGTACTACACCCTCGCCGTCCCCACCGAGGCGGCGGAGGCATCCCTGCGCGGAGACAAGGATGCCGTCCGCGTTACCTCGCAGGCGCATAAGGACATTCTGCGCCTGCTGATCACGGCGGGTGGGCGGCTCAGCGCCCGCGTCATTGAGGGCGCCACCAATGCAAACGGCGCGCAGATGCGCGCGCTGGTCAAGAAGGGACTGCTGTTCGAGAATCAGGAGGAGATGTACCGCCGCCCGACGGGAGGACTCTTCCACGGCGAGCGCACCCCCATGAGCCTCAGCGACGAGCAGGCCGCCGCCGTCAAGACCCTCACTGAGCTGGCCGACAGCGGCGAGCCGAAGGCCGCCCTTGTTCACGGCGTGACGGGCAGCGGCAAGACCTGCGTGATCCTTGAGATGATCGACCGCATGCTGGATCGCGGGCGGGGCGTGATCGTCCTGCTCCCCGAGATTGGGCTGACGCCCCAGATGCTGGGCATCTTCGAGGGGCGGTACGGCGACCGCGTGGCGGTCATCCATTCGGGACTGTCGGCGGGCGAGCGACTGGATTCTTACCGCCGCATCCGTGACGGAGTCGCCCCCGTGGTGGTGGGAACCCGCTCGGCGGTGTTCGCGCCTATGCCGAAGCTCGGTATGATCGTCATGGATGAGGAGCAGGAGCATACCTATAAATCCGATATGGATCCCAAATACCATGCTCGCGACATCGCGCGCTACCGTTGCGCTACCGAGAATGCCCTGCTCCTGCTCGCCTCGGCTACCCCCTCGCTGGAGAGCTACCACAAGGCGATGGAGGGCAAATATACCCTCATTACCCTCAAGCACCGATACGGCAACGCCGTCCTGCCCGCCGTGCGGGTGGTGGATATGCGCGGTGAGCCCGAAAACGGCAACACCTCCCCCATCGGCAGCGTGCTGACCGAGGAGCTGCGCCGCGTCAAGAGCGCCGACGAGCAAGCCGTGCTGTTCCTCAACCGACGGGGGTACAGCAACCGCGTGGTCTGCCGCTCCTGCGGCAAGGCGGTGTCCTGCTCGCGCTGCTCGGTGGCTATGAGCCACCACGTGGGGCGGGGAAGGGGAGAGCGCGGAGAGCTGGTCTGCCACTGGTGCGGCGAACGCAGGCCCTACCCCTCGGTCTGCCCCGATTGCGGATCCCCCCACCTGTCCCGCATGGGCTACGGTACCCAGCGCGTGGAGGAGGAGCTGTCCTCCCTCGTGCCCGACGTGCGCATTCTGCGCATGGATGCCGATACGACCACCACCAAATCCGCCTACAACGATCTGCTGGGTAGCTTCCGCCGCCGCGAAGCCGACATACTGCTGGGGACGCAAATGGTCACCAAGGGACACGATTTTCCCGACGTGACGCTGGTGGGCGTGCTGATGGCGGATGCCTCCCTGTATCTGGACGATTACCGTGCCGCCGAGCGCACCTTCTCCCTGCTCACCCAGGTCATCGGCCGCGCGGGGCGCGCCGAGAAGGAGGGTCTGGCCATCATCCAGACCATGAACCCCGACAGCGACGTGATAGGTCTCGCCTGCGCGCAGGATTACGAGACCTTCTACCACCGCGAGATCCGCCTGCGCAAGCTTCTTGGATTCCCTCCCTTCTGCGATATGGTGCTGCTCACCGTGACGGGAGAGAACGAGGCCGAGGTGCACCGCGCCTGCACGACCATTGCCGAAGACCTGACCGACCTCTGCGAGGAGAAATACACCGACGTGCCCCTGCTCCGCTTCGGGCCGTTTGAGGCCCCCGTCTACCGCGTGGATAACGTCTACCGTATGCGGCTGGTACTGAAATGCCGCCTGAATCGCCGCGCCCGCGCCCTGATCTCCGAACTCGTCCAAAATTTCGACGCCGCCGTGGTCAATCGCTCCCGCAGCCGCCCCTCCCTCAGCGTGGATTTCAACCCGAGCGGGATTTGAGGGAGAACGAACATCGCAGGGCTCTGCCCTGCACCCGCTTGAAACCTTTTTTGCAAAAAAGGTTTCAAGACTTCCAAAAAACCTTAAAAAGATATAATAAGCCTCATTCCGAAAGACAAATTAAGACTTCTTAACCTCTGAAAAAAACCTACCCACCGCACGCCTTTTGTGATTGACCGAGTTGGTCGCCACGCTTGGCGACAACTCGGCATTACGGCGATCGGTTCGTTTCGCGCGCGATAAAACGCGGCCATGCCGCGTGCGCGCATCATGGAGGGAAGGAATTTTCAAGGGAAACCGTAGGTTTCTCTTGAACGGCGTTTCTTTTGGTACTTTTCTTTCGCTGGAGAAAGAAAAGTACATATAAAGAAAATTAGGATTCCCTGTCCGCTAAAAAACCTTACTAAAAAAGAAAGGAGACCGCCCATGCCCCCCACCCCCATTCCCACCGCCGTCCGCACCCTGATGGAGCTGTTCGCCAAGAACGGCGAGCGCGCTTACCCCGTCGGCGGTTGCGTGCGGGATACCCTCATGGGTCTGCCCCCTCACGATTGGGACGTGGCGGTCACCACCGCCCCCGAGCGCACCATGGAGATCTGCCGCGCGGCAGGCTACGCTGTCGTGCCCACGGGGCTCAAGCACGGCACGGTCACCGTCCTCGTTGGCGAGGAAAAGCCCCGTATGCCCATCGAATGCACCACCTGCCGCACCGAGGGCGGCTACTCCGACGGGCGGCATCCCGATGCCGTCAGCTTCACGGGGCGCATTGAGGACGACCTCTCCCGCCGCGATTTCACGGTTAACGCCATGGCGCTGGACACCGCCCCCGACGGCACGCTGTGCATCCTCGACCTGTTCGGGGGACAAACCGACCTCGAGGAAAAAATCCTGCGATGCGTAGGCGACCCCGATACCCGATTCGGGGAGGACGCCCTGCGCCTGCTCCGCGCCATCCGATTCGCGGTGCGGCTGGATTTTGAGATCGCCCCGGCCACCTACGCCGCTATTCGCCGCGGCGCGGCGGGACTTGCTCGCATCTCCCGCGAGCGGGTAGCCTCCGAGCTGAAACAGATCCTCACGGGACGCAACCCCGATCGCGGCGTCGCTCTGCTGATGGATAGCGGACTCATGCCCTATATCCTTGCTGACATTCCCGTGGTTCTGCCCGCCGACACCCGCATCGCTGACCTGCCCGCCGATTATCCCACGCGCCTTGCCGCCATTTTGTGGCGTACCGAGACCGAGACGGCGCACGCCGCCCTCGTCAGCCTCAAGCCCTCGGGCGAGGAGTCCCACGCCGTCATGACGCTGCTGGATGACCGCGCGCCCCTAAATTCTGCCGCCCCTATTGATATGGCAACGGCTCGCCGCCTGCGCCACCAATACGGTGCGTTGGCACACACCCGACAGATCCTTCGCGCCGCCTTTGCTACAACCGCCGCCGACCGCACGGCCGAGGAAAGGCTGGCACAGCTGATCGAGGCATCTTCCGCCGCCCGTGAGCCCGTCACCGCCGCCGAGCTGGCACTGGGCGGACGGGATCTGATCGCGCTGGGCGTCCCGGCAGGCCCCACCGTTGGCAAGACGATGGCCCGCCTGCTCGACGCCGTCCTCGACGACCCCGCGCAGAATACCCCCGAGGCGCTCTCGGAGCTTGTGAGAAAATTTCAAGTTGAATGAATAGATTCGGTGGGTGGCGGACATGCTATATGTAACCGCCACCCCCTGATCGGGCACCCCATGGGGGGCGGCAAGGTGCGGCGCAGAAAATAATTGAAAATTTTCCAACTTTTTTTGAAAAATCTCTTGACAAATCTCCGCGCATCTGTTATAATGTCATCCGTTGAATAAACAACCATTGGGGTATCGCCAAGCGGTAAGGCATCAGACTCTGACTCTGACATTTCCGGGGTTCGAATCCCTGTACCCCAGCCATAAAAAGAGAGCAGCACAGCGTGCTGCTCTCTTTTTATGGCTGGAATATGGGCTGAAAAGCCCGGTGCAAGTTGCCGAGAGGCAGCTCGATTATGGGGCGTAGGGAGCAACTTGCCGCCGAGCCTCGCCGCAGGCGAGCGAGGAGGGGTTCAGAATCCCTGTACCCCAGCCAAAAAATCCTAAGAACTTTGTTCTTAGGATTTTTTCATTTGTGCCGACAGGCACAACATCGTTTGCGTGCTTGCACGCAACATCATTTGAGCGTTAGCTCAACATCATTGCCGCGTGCGGCACAAATGAACGAGGTTGAGGCGTTGCCTCAAATGATGTTGCAACAAGTTGCAAATGATGTGATGCTTCGCATCAATGATGTTGCGCTTCGCGCAAACGGAATGTAACCGTTCGTTCAGTACGCTAATTGATAATTGATTTTTAATCGAAAGTATGTTATAATTAATTTAAGAAAGGTGGTGTGGTTATGAAAGAGGATAAGCTCGGTGATCTATCTATGGAATTATCCGTAGAGGCTTTGAAATTAACAAAAGAGTTACGCACAAAGCACGAAACCGTTATCTCAAACCAAATCGGCAGAAGCGCAACGAGTATTTGTGCAAATATTGCCGAAAGCAAATATGCTCATAGCCGTGCCGATTTTATTGCAAAGCTTGAAATCGCACTCAAAGAAACGAATGAAACGAGCAAATGGCTTGAAATGCTTTGGAAAAGCGAATATATAGATGAAGCAAGACATAAAGCACTTGATAAAACCTGCTCAACGATAAGATTTTTGCTTGTTCGCTCTGTTCAAACAGCAAAGCAAAACGCTAACAAATAATTTTTGCCAACCGCTAATGCATAAAATTCATCGCGCAGCGCATGAATATTTTGAGGTAACCACAATCGGAG
>CAJGEA010000028.1 GCA_904502015.1 uncultured Clostridia bacterium
AGAACACTGAACGATAATAGGGCGGTCACTCTCCACCAAAATGGCGTAGGGGGTGTTGCGGGGGATGGTTTTACCCTCGTCACTCACCAGCTTGTCAAGGCGGATGTGGTGGGTGCGCTCATGCTCGCAGGTGGCGTGCAACCCACGCAGGGGCTCGGCATTCTCAAAGTAGAGGGTGAGATCAATGTGCGCCGTCTCTCCCGAGAGATTGAGCACGCAAACCGCCTCGTGGCTGACGAAATCACCGTTGACGGTGTCGCTCATGTAGCCGTCGGCAATGAACCACGTATTTTTTCCCATGGTTGAAGTTGTGGTAGGCATAGTAAACGTCCTTTCGTAATAGAATCTATCAAGACCCGCGCTTGCCGCGTAGCTTTGTCCAATCAATGCGGTTGACGATGGCAACGGTCAGCACGCACACCGCCGCAGCCGTGACCCAGCACATGACCTGGGTGATGATGGAGTCGGAGCCGAATGCGTATTTCGTTGCCATCCAAAGGCAGATGAAAAACGCGCATCCGAACAGTATTTTCGTAAAGTGTGACTTGAACAGCAGCACGATGGCAAGGCAGATGAGTGCCGCGATCAAGGAGTATACAATGTGGGTATAAGGAATCGTGTCAATGAGCTCCAGTGCATCGTCAGACGTGCTTGCCGTCATGATATAGAGCGCGTTTCGTATTCCCATGTGTCAGCCTCCCATCAAGCCCGTATGTTTGATCGTGATATCGTGATATCGTGATATCATATTTTCATTATACCATAAAAAATCCGTTTTGTCACAACTTTTTGAAAAAAACAGCATTATTTTCTGCCGGGAGTCTGAACGCGAAAAAATGTTCGCGCGAAAAATGTTACAAAATCACCCTATCTTTCCATCGGGCGGTATGATATAATAATCCTTGTAAATTCATTTGCGGGAGGTGAGGGTTGCTCATGCCGTATTCCTATCGAACACTCGCGGATGCGCTTTCCTCAGCGGGCATTGAGGATGCCGCCGAGGAGGCCGTGCTTCTTCTGGAGCGGTTTTGCGGCATAGGTCGCGCTACCGTTTACTGTGATCGGGACCGTGTTTATGCATCACCCGAATTGGATGTGGCGGTCGCAAAGCGGCTGGATCGTTATCCCCTGCAATACATCCTCGGCACGTGGGATTTCTACGGCCTTTCCTTTGAGGTCAGCCCCGATTGCCTGATCCCGCGCCCTGACACCGAAATTCTGGTGGAGCAAGCCATCCGCCGTATTCCCCCGAACGCCCGCGCGGTGGATTTGTGTACGGGGAGTGGATGCATTGCCGTGTCGGTGCTCAAAAATTGCCCCGACGTGACCGTGACAGCGCTGGAGCTATATCCTGACACCCTGAAATTGGCCACTCGAAACGCCGAGAAAAACGGTGTTTCCAACCGTTTTGCGCCTATGCAAGCCGATCTGCTCTCGGATGGAATTGAAAAACTGGCCGAAAACGCCCCCTACGATGCCATTTTGTCCAATCCCCCCTACATCCCCACCGAAACGGTCAGGGGGCTCTCCCCCGAGGTCGGGCATGAGCCTGCCGCCGCGCTGGACGGAGGGGCGGACGGACTGGTTTTTTACCGCGCCATACTGGAGAACTACGCGCCATTGGTGTGCCCCGGCGGCATGATCATTCTGGAAATCGGGTACGATCAGGGTGACGCCCTCCGCCGATTGGCAGAGCGGTATACACCTCGCGCGACGTTTGAGTTGATCCGTGATCTTGGCGGTCGCGACCGCGTCGTGGTCTTGCGCATACCCCTTTGATGTCTATGAAAGGAAAACCTTGACACATATGAAAATCGTTGTTTTAGCAGGGGGACTCTCGCACGAGCGCGAGGTGTCGCTGTCCTCGGGGAGCCTGATCGCCGCCGCGCTGGTTCGCAACGGACATAGCGTTTGCCTGGCCGATCTCTATACGGGAGGAGGAATTGATGGCACGGCTCCCGCATTCTCCCGCGAGCCGATACAGCCCTACGTCGTCAGCCGTACTGTCCCCGATCTGGAGGCGCTGAAGTCATCTACGGGAAACGGTGACAAACGAATGGGGGAGGGGATTCTCACCCTGTGCCATGAGGCGGATTGCGTGTTCATCGCCCTGCACGGCGACGTGGGGGAGAACGGACAGCTTCAAGCCCTTCTGGATATGGAGGGCATTCGTTACACGGGCAGCGGTTATGCGGGCAGTCTTTTGGCTATGGATAAGGATCTGGCCAAGCAGATCCTCCACCGCGCGGGCGTGCCCACACCTCCGTGGGTGCTTTGTCGCATCTCCGAGGGCGTTGCCGCCATAGCCGACCGCATTGAGCGGGAGATCGGCTATCCCTGCGTCATCAAGCCTTGTGCCAGCGGCTCCAGCGTGGGCGTGTCCATGCCGACCGACCGCGCAGAGCTGGAGGAGGCCATTGCCAAATCCGCCGCGTATGAGGATACCGTTATGGCAGAACGGCGGATCGTTGGCAGGGAACTGACGGTCAGCGTGCTTGGTGACCGCGTACTCCCCCCCGTAGAGATCATTCCGCTTTGCGGTTTCTACGATTATGAGAACAAGTACCAAAGCGGTAAGACCGAGGAGATCTGCCCCGCTGATCTCACGCAAACCGAGTTGGATGCCCTTGTTGCAGCAACCGAGCAGGGCTTTGCTGCCCTCCGCCTCGGTCAGTACGCGCGGCTGGATTTTATACTGGACGCGGACGGTACCCCTTGGTGTCTGGAGGCCAACACTCTTCCGGGTATGACGCCCACCAGTCTTCTCCCTCAAGCCGCCGCCGCTGTCGGCATTTTCTACGACGAGCTGTGCGAGCGCATGGTCCGACTTGCCGTAGAGTAACACACGAAAGACTCCCGACTCGGTTCTGAGTCGGGAGTCTTTTCATTTAATCCGTTTTCTCATCGCTTATGGGGATGATCATATCGCAACGCGAGCGGATATGAGTTTCGCAAAAATACCGTTCCTCCATAGGGATCCATTCCGAGAAGAATCGCTCAGCCATTCGTAGGGTGTTGCGCCTTTGGATGCGACGGCGCTGTGTGTCGCGCTCAACGTCGAGGAACACCGACAGATCATAGTACCCTTGGGCCGAGGGATGCATGGAGTATGCGCCCTCAATCACGGTCAGCGGGGTAGCGGCCAGTTGAACAGCGGGGAGCACCGTGGCGGTTGAGCAATCGTATCGACGGTAGTTGACGGGCTCTTCCTTGTGCAAAGGGATCAACACCTCGTCCATGAACCGCTCGATGTCAATGTTGCCTCCAACCTGTGCCAGCCGCTCGGGTGTCCGTTGCTCGGGGCGTAGAAAGAAATCATCCATGTGGCACACGGTGCAGTCGTATATCGATTGCAAAATATCTCCCAGCGTACTTTTTCCCGACGCACTCCCGCCCTCAAGGGCCAGCAAAATCGGCCCCTTGGCCAGAAGCGTGTCCAGTCTTGCCAGTAACGGAATAAAGGGAACGAATCGGTTATGGATCACGCGGTAGGCAGGTCGATACTCTGCCCGAAAAGCCTCCGAGTGGTGCAGGGGTGCATATCCTTGCTTTTTCCACGCATCCACCTCCTCGGAAAACGCCTGCCCATCAAGGGGCAGACGTCCTTCGGCAACGAGTCGGCGCGCGACGTTCAATTTTCTCTCCAATTCACCCACGTCATGCGTACACATTTTGGATGACAGGCAGAGAAGCTTACCTAAAGTTTGCGCCGAAAGTCCCGTGGCAAGGTAACCGAGATGAACGCGGCTGAAATCGCCGTCCAGCGGTTCATTTTTCGTGGTGGCATCCACTGCCCTGAGCTCTTCTGCCTCCCTGCGTATACGGTCGACCGCGGTTTTCTCGTCGGTGACGATATGCTCACAACCAAACGTGCTCTGATGCAGAAATTTGAAGACGTCCTGCGGTGCCATGCAGGGGTATGAATTGTAATGAGCCAGCAATTTTTCAGCGGTGTGCGTTTCAGCAGTGTGCGCGGTGTTCTTCATGGTCATATTTTTCCTTTTTAGATTTGCAGAATCAACTTGAAATGCGAGCGAATATTTGGTATAATAGTTGTAGAGAAAAATTGGGGGAGGTGAGGTGCATGGATGGGCAAAAGAAGGTGTATATTGCCATTGATCTGAAATCCTTTTATGCATCGGTAGAGTGCCACGAACGCGGTCTGGATCCCATGACCACCAATTTGCTGGTGGCCGACCCGAGCCGCACCGAGAAAACCGTTTGCCTGGCCGTGTCCCCCACGCTCAAATCCTACGGCATTTCGGGCAGAGCACGCTTGTTCGAGGCCATTCAGCGGGTCAACGCGGCGAACGCCGAGCGAAGAAAGCACGCGCCGCATCATACCTTCAGGGGTAAATCCAGCAACCACCTTGAGCTGCTGGCCGACCCTTCGCTGGAGATCGACTACATTGTAGCACCGCCTCGCATGGCGCACTACATGGAGTACAGCACGTGGATCTATCAGATCTACCTCAAATATGTTGCCCCCGAGGATATTCACGTCTATTCCATCGACGAGGTGTTCATTGACGCCACGCCGTATTTGCGCACGCGGGGCGTTTCGGGGTACGAATTCGCGCGTATGCTCATCCGTGACGTGCTGAAAACAACGGGTATTACCGCCACGGCGGGCATCGGAACCAATTTGTATCTTTGCAAGATCGCTATGGATATCGTGGCCAAGCATACCGAGGCCGACGAGGATGGCGTGCGCATCGCCGAGCTGGACGAGGCATCCTACCGCCGCGAGCTGTGGAATCATACGCCCATTACCGACTTTTGGCGGGTAGGTCACGGATACGAAGAAACCCTCCGTCAGGTCGGCATTTACACCATGGGCGATATTGCCAAGTGCTCGGTGGGGAGTGAAAACGACTTCTACAACGAGGGCCTGCTCTATAAGCTGTTCGGTGTCAACGCCGAGCTGCTCATCGACCACGCGTGGGGGCGCGAGTCCTGTACCATTGCGGATATTAAGGCCTACCGTCCCGAAGCCAACAGCATCAGCTCGGGACAGGTGCTTCAGCATCCATACGATTTCACCAAGGCACGGCTGATTGTGCGGGAGATGACCGACCTTCTCGTGCTGGATCTGGTGGATCAAGGCCTTGTCACCGATCAGATCGTGCTGACCGTGGGCTACGATATTGAAAATCTGTCGAGCGCCGCACAACGTGCGCAATATCGGGGGGATATCAGCACCGATCGCTACGGGCGCAAAATTCCCAAGCATGCGCACGGCACGGTCAACCTCGGCACGCATACCTCCTCCACAAAACGCATCCTTGAGGCGACGATGGAGCTCTACGACCGCATTATGGATAAGAAGCTGTCGGTGCGCCGCATCAACGTCACCGCCGCCCACGTCATTCCCGAATCGGAGGTCAAGGAGAAACCCACGGCCTGCGAGCAGATCAGTATGTTCGACGAGCCCGATTCCATGGAGGCGCAGGAGCAGAGGCAGGAGCAGGGGCAGGAGGCCGCTGCCGCTGAGGAGAAGGAAAAGCGCATACAAAAAACGCTTTTGGAAATCAAGAAAAAGTACGGAAAGAACGCCATCCTCAAGGGCATGAATCTGGAGGAGGGGGCCACGGCCAAGGATCGAAACCGCCAAATCGGCGGACACAAAGCATAAAAGGGAGGAATGGAAGTGTCCAAACCGTTTGACTTGCACGATTACAGCGACATTTTAGATATGCCTGCCCCCACCTTTTCGCACCGCCGCAGAATGACCATGGTGGAGCGTGGGGCGCAGTTCGCCCCCTTCGCCGCCCTCACGGGCTACGAAGCCGCGGTGGAGGAGGCGGCTCGCCTGACTGACCGAAGGGCTGAGCTCTCCGAGGACAAAAAAGAAGAGATTGACGCAAAGCTGCGCCTTGTCGTAAGCAGCGAATCGGACGGCGAGATCACGGTTACCTATTTTATCCCCGATGTCAAAAAGAGCGGGGGCGCGTATCGCACACGGATCGGTACAGCCCTTCGGGTGGATGAATACGAATCCGTCCTCATCATGGCGGACGGATATAGAATCTCCCTTGACGCCATACGCGAAATAGAGGGGGATATGTTCGAAGACCTTGAAGGCGAATCTTAGTCACATATCCCCATGCGTGTATTATCCCATAACAGACTGCGCGTAGCGCACGCCCTCCATCGCGTCGGAGGCGTACTTGTCTGCCCCGATACGGTCGGCATAATCTTGCGTCAGCACCGCGCCACCAACCATGACCTTGCAAAACGGCGCTTCGCTATGAATCAAAGCGATGGTTTCCTCCATAGACGGCACCGTAGTCGTCATCAGCGCACTGAGTCCCAGCAGAGGGGCTCGGTGCTTTTTTACGGCATCCAGCACGGCGATGGCGGGCACGTCCTTGCCGAGATCCACCACGTCAAAGCCGTAGTTTTCCAGCAGGAGCTTGACGATGTTCTTACCGATATCATGAATGTCGCCGTGTACGGTCGCCAGCACGATACATCCGTGGCTCTCTGTTTGGGTGTTGCTCGCAGACATGGCGTTTTTGATGCACTCAAACGCGCATTTGGCGGCCTCGGCGCTCATCAGAAGCTGGGGCAGATAGACGGTCTTTTGCTCAAAGCCGCGGCCTACCGTGTTCAGCGCGGGGATGATCTCGTTTTGCACTACATCCAGCGGAGGGACGCTTGCGATCAGCTCGGCCGTCAGGGAAGCTGCCTTGTCCTTGAGTCCCTTGATGATGGACAACTGCAATTCTGAGGCATAATTTTCGGGCGACTTCACGGATGCATCTGTTGCAACCGCCGCCGCAGGAGACGCCGCTACGGCAAAATCCGCCGCCTTTTCAATGTATTGCGCGCAGTTGGCGTCCAGTCCGCGCAGGGCGCGGTAGGTATAGCAGGTTTTCATCATGTCGGTCGAATAGGGGTTCATGATGGCCGCCGACAGTCCGCGCTCAAGTCCCATCGCGAAGAAGGTACTGTTGACCGCGTCGCGGCAGGGAAGTCCGAAGGATACGTTGGAAACGCCCAGCGAGGTATGACAGCCCAGCTCGCGGCGAATCTTCTCCAGCGCGCCGAGAGTCACGCAAGCCGCGCCCGTGTCGGCGCTGATGGTCATGGCGAGGGTGTCGAAGATGATATCCTTTTTGTCAATGCCGTAGGTGCGCGCCGTATCCACAATCCGCTGCGCGATGGCGAAGCGGCCCTCAACGGTAGAGGGGATCCCGCTCTTGTCCAGCGTCAGAGCCACCACGACACCGCCGTATTTCTTGACCAGCGGGAACACAGCCGCCATGCTCTCGGCCTTTCCGTTGACCGAGTTGACCATAGCCTTGCCGTTGTAGCGGCGCAGAGCCGCCTCCATGGCGGCGGTGTCCGATGTGTCGATTTGGAGCGGCAGGTCAGTCACGGCTTGCAGCTCGCAGACCGTGCGTGTCAGCATCTCGCACTCGTCGATATCGGGCAGACCCACGTTCACGTCCAAAACGTGAACACCGCGCTCCTGCTGATTCAGTCCCTCGGTGAGAATGTAGTCCATATCGTTCTCCACGAGTGCCTGCTTGAAGCGCTTCTTGCCCGTGGGATTGATGCGCTCGCCAATGAGAATGGGCTCGTCACCAAACGTCACCGCGTGGGTGTAGGAAGAAATCACCGTTTTATGCTTGGGATGAATCGGGGCGGGGGCAATGCCAGACGTGGCGGCGGTCAGCGCGCGGATATAGTCGGGCGTTGTGCCACAGCAGCCGCCCATCACGCGCACACCCATGCGGCATAGCTCGGCAAGCTCCTCCGCAAACTCATCGGGGGACACGTCAAATACTGTTTTGCCGTTTTCCACGCGGGGCAGACCCGCGTTGGGCTTCATGACCACGGGGACGGATGCGACAGCCAAAAGACGTTTCGCCACGTCCGTGAGCTGCTTTGGGCCGAGCGAGCAATTCGCGCCAATAGCGTCCGCGCCCATGCCCTCCAGCATGGCCACCATGGCCTCGGGGGACGCGCCCGTCATGAGCTTGCCGTCCGCCCCGTATGCGTTGGTCACGATGACGGGCAGGTCGGAGTGCTCCTTGGCCGCCAGTAGAGCCGCTTTGGTTTCATAGCTGTCGTTCATGGTTTCGATGATGATGAGATCCGCGCCGTACTTGACACCCAACCGAACGGTGTCGGCAAAGACCGCAACGGCGTCCTCAAAATCCAAGTCTCCCAGCGGTTTCAGGAGCTTGCCCGTCGGGCCGATGTCCAGCGCAACAAATTTTTTCTGTGGGGATGTGCTGGCCTTGGTGGCGGCACGTGCATTCTCAAACGCGGCCTTGACAATGGCGTCCAACTCGTCGGGTGAGAACTTGAGCGAGTTCGCGCCGAAGGTGTTGGTGGACACCACGTGGCTGCCCGCGTCGTAGTACGCTTGGTGGATCGCCGTGATGACTTCGGGATGGGTGATATTCCATCGCTCGGGATGCTCGCCCGAGGCCAGACCGCGCTCCTGAAGGAGCGTACCCATACCGCCGTCCAGATACACGGTGTTATTTTTCAACAGTTCCAAAAAATTCATAGATCGAAATGCCTTTCTTTTTGTGGCAAAGTAGTTTTAACGGATCCCCACGAACGCCGTCACCGACTTGGAGGGCGACATGAGCAGGCTGTCGTTGAGCGTCAGCCCAATGCGGCGAGGGCAATCGAGAATGGCGAATATGTCCTTCTGCGCGTCCAGCGGCAGATCGCCGTATCCCGCGCTGAAGCGCGGCGTGAGGGGCGCGCCGTATTCCTTGCTAAGATCGGTGCAGAATGCATGGCATAGCGACTCGATGCGCTCCGCGCCAATGGCCTGCATCATGAGCGCGCGGGCAGGGGAGAGAACCCCGTATCGCGCAATGCGGCGGTCAAGCTCCACGCCCACCGTCGCGCCAAACAGCACGACCGCTATACAGTCGTTCAAAAGATGCTTGAGCTGGCGGGATACATCCGTGAATGGAAGGAGCGTTTGTTCATCCAACTCACAGTAGCATACCTTGTAGGTCAAGCTTCCGCCAATCTCAACCAGGCAATCGCGCATCAGCGCCACGGTCGCCTCGTCGGCTCGGCTTGACACACACCCCGCATACCGCAGGATCTCGCGCTCCGAGACGGGCGGCGAGGCATACTCCCGCGTCAGTACTGTGATCGCGGAGCTCATTTGTTCAGTATATCCGACAGATTGCTCTGGATCTTCATGGCAACGTCGGGCTTGTTCATGGTGTATACGTGGACGTTGGTGATGCCGTTGGCAAAGAGGTCGATGATCTGGTCGGTGGCGTAGGCAATGCCCGCCTGCTTCATAGCATCGGGATCCGAGCCGAATTTGTCCACAAGGCTCTTGAATCTCTGGGGCATGAACGAGCCCGAAAGCTTGAGCGCGCGTTCTACCTGATTCGCGCCCGTGATGGGCATGATACCGGGGATAATGGGCACCGTGATGCCCGCCTCGCGGATCTTGTAGAGAAAATTGTAGAGCAGGTTGTTGTCAAAAAACATCTGCGTGGTCAGGAAATCACAGCCTGCATCCACTTTTTCGTGCAGACGGCGGATATCCTCTTTTTGGTTGGTGCTCTCGGGATGGATCTCGGGGTAGCACGCGCCGCCGATGCAGAAATCGGGGTCGGCCTCCTTGAGCTCGCGGACGAGGTCAACGGCGTAGCGGTAGTCCCAGCCGCTGCGGTCGGCGTCCAGTAGATCCTTGGGGATATCGCCGCGCAAAGCCATGATGTTCTGAATACCCGCGGCGCGAATATCGGCAATGCGCTCGCGGATGGTCTCTCGCGTGGAGGAAACGCAGGTCAGATGCGCCAGCGTAGGCACACCGTAGGCGGATTTGATGTTTCTCGCAATATCCAGCGTGTATTGGCTAGTTCCGCCGCCTGCGCCGTACGTAACGCTCATAAATGCGGGACTAAGCTTGGCGATCTCCTCGGTGGCCACCTTTACGCTCTCAAACGAGGTCTCGGTCTTGGGAGGGAACACCTCAAAGGAAAGCGACAACGTGTTTTTCGTAATCAGATCAATAATTTTCATAACCTTCTCCGATCGGTAAAATCCCATATATTATATCATAAATACGTGAAAATCGCAAGAGCTTACCGAAAAAAACAAAGGTATATTACCGAAAAAACAAAGGTATATTTGCAGTCATTGACAATTTTCGCGTGTCATGATATAATACATGCGAAGATACTCATTGTGTGAGGAAATCAAAAGTCAAGGAAAGGAGGAAGCCTTGTGTCCACGTACAGCGAGCTTATCAAAAATTTTGAAAAGATCCGTGCCTATATGCGCGACTTTTACGTTTACGGATTCAGAAAACGCGCCGATTACGGCGCAAGCCCCAAAGTCACGAAAAGCGCCCGCTCCTATGACGACGAGCGCCGCCGCATTGAAAGCTGGCTGGGCGACCACATGAGCTTCGTCCGCACCCCCGAGGGTAAGAGCGTTTTCATTTCCATCGACAGCCGCACCATCAGCCATAATCCCTTCTACAACGCATGGAAGGCGAAAAGCTTTACCGACGGGGATATCACCCTGCATTTCGTGCTTTTCGATATTCTGCACGATCCCGCGGAGCGGCGTACCGTGACCGAGCTGCTTTGTGAGATCGACGAGAAATATTTGTCGGGATTTGAAGAGCCCATGATGTTCGACGAATCCACCGTCCGCAAAAAGCTGAAGGAATACTGCGAGGCGGGCATTATCACGGCGGAAAAGGAAGGACGCAAGATGTACTACCGCCGAACCGAGGGCGCGGACGTCTCGGAGCTCGAGGATGCCCTGCAGTATTTCTCCGAGGTTGCCCCCTGCGGCGTGATCGGGGCGTTTCTGCTGGATAAGTTCCCTCGCGGTACCGATACGTTTGCCTTCAAGCATCATTATATAACCGGTGCGATCGACAGCGGCGTTCTTGCGGCGCTTTTCACGGCTATGCGAGAGAGGCGCGTGGTGACCGTATCCAACATCAGCCGTCGGGAAAATATGCCCCGAAAAGCCCGCATCATACCCCTGCGTATCCTTGTCAGCGTGCAGAGCGGCAGACAGCATCTCGTCGCGTACCTGCCCGAGTATAACCAGTTTCAATCCTACCGTATCGATTATCTGTCTGGCGTCAAGCTCGAGGAACCCACACCGCGGTTTGACGAGCTTCGCGCCGAGCTTGACCGTATGCAGAGCCATATGTGGGGTGTCAGCACGAAACGCAATAAGTGGGGCGAGGAGCATCTTGAGCACGTGGAATTCACGGTCAGGGTGGAGGATCATGAGGCATATATCGTCAGACGTCTTGAGCGCGAAAAGCGCATCGGCACGGTGGAGAGGCTGGATGACCATACCTACCGCTTCTCGGCCGACGTCTACGATTCGGGCGAGCTGATTCCGTGGATCCGGACGTTCATCTGCCGCATTGAAAAAATGAATTTTTCCGATAGAACACAGGAAAACCAATTCAAAAAAGACCTTGAAGCCATGTACCGTATGTACGGTATTGATGGGGAGGTGAGCGAGTGATATTCAGTGAGCTGTATTCCGCGTATTACAATACCGTTGCCGCCATCATTTCACGCATTCTGGACGGCGAGCATTCCGAGAGGGAGCTGCAAAGGATCGTTTCCGAGCGGGCGTTCGGCGAGAGCGTGCTGACCATTATGCCGTCTCTCAAAAGCGAAAAGTGGCAGCTCGTCCATGCGGATATGACCACCGCGCTGGTACACGCGCCCACAATGCCGCTGACCACCCTGCAAAAGCAATGGCTCAAGGCCATCTCCCTTGACCCCCGCGTGAGGCTGTTTGACGTGGCATTCCCCCATCTTGACGGTGTGGAGCCGCTGTTTACCCCTGCGGATTATTACGTGTACGATCGGTACAGCGACGGCGATCCATTTGAGGATGAGGAATACATACGGCAATTCCGAGTCATTCTGGCGGCGATCCGGCAGGGGGAACAGATCAAATTTGAGATGACCAACCGAAACGGAAATACCATGTTCGTTCGGTGTCGCCCCGTGAAGCTGGAATACTCCGAGAAGGATGACAAGTTTCGGGTGCTCACGGCGGGGTGGCGCTCGGTATCCACCGTCAATCTGTCGAAGATCCGCGCCTGCGTCCCCTATACGGGAGAAAGACCGTCAGAGGGCGAGGTGCGTCCCGCGCAATACGATACCATTACCTTGAAGGTGGTGGACGAGCGGAACGCGCTTGAGCGGGTGCTGCTCCACTTTGCCCACTTTGAAAAGCAAGCCGAGAAGCTGGGGCGAAAGACCTACCTGTTGAGGATCCGATATGACCGCGATGACGAATCCGAATTGGTCATACGTGTTCTGTCCTTTGGCCCGATGGTGGAGGTTATCGGCTCGGAATCGTTCCAAAAACTCGTCATTGAAAAACTGAAAAAACAGAAAAACTGCGGATTCAGATAGCAAAAAGCCCCCGAAAGGGGGCTTTTTGCGTTTGACTCGAATAGGTGCAAAGGTGCAAATTGGGGCTCAATTTGTAGAAAAACCTGTGTGCGCCGTTGAGTTCGCAGCTTTTTTTCCGTGAATAGCGGTGGATAGAATGGTAAAATATGCTTGCAAGGTTACTTCAAGCCGGTGTTTGAGTCAATCCTTCACAGCGGTGCACGAGGATATAATATTTGAAAAATCTGAAAGGAGAGCTATTATGAACAAGACTGATTTGATCAATGTAGTTGCTGCCAATGCAGGCGTTTCAAAAAAAGACGCCGAGGCTGTTATCAAAGCGACACTTGATGCGATCACTACCGCTATGACAAACGGTGAATGTGTTCAGCTTCTCGGCTTCGGAGCCTTTGAGGTTCGTGAACGTGCGGAACGTACAGGACACAACCCCAAAACAGGCGAGGCGGTTAAGATTGCCGCGTGCAAAACACCCGTATTCAAGCCGGGCAAGCCCTTAAAGGATGCCGTAAATAAGTAGTGTATCTCAAAGCCAATCCCGACGTGCTTGCTGAGAATAACAATCAAGAAGTATATGATGAGGTTGCAAGGATACAAACAGATATGTACCTGCGCCGCAATCCCGATCAGACACGCGAAGAAGCGTTCAGTACACAAGATTTTATTTCGGACTTAGAAGCCAAGTACAATGCGGATGATTATTATTTTGAGCAAGAGCTGATGGACTTGTTCAGAGCAAGCGTAGAGCATAATCAAGCGTGGGGAGCGATGCTGTTCTTGGAACTGCGCTTTTACTCGTGTATGCCCGAGAGCTACACAAAATCAGTACGCAATATGGTGCTTGCCGAGGAAGAAGCAGAGCGCAACTTGGCACAAGCCAATACATAACAGATGGAATGTAAAATTAAGGATTTCTATGAGCGTGAATTGATTATAGAAGCCTATTTCAGATAGCACAAACCAAGCTTGAATAATAAAAAAGTGCATAAAGACCGGGGATTTAGCCCTGAGATCTTTATGCGCATTTTTTGCATTGTAAAAATAAAGATATTTACGCTTCTGTTCGATCGACGAGATAACTTGATGTAAGCACGACCTGAGAGGGAATATAGAATACCCACACCATAAAGCAGATGGCAGCGTATACAAAAATTATTTGCTTGATATAATTTGCCATATGTGGCGAGGGAGAAATCCTCCGCCTTTTTTCTTTTACAAGCATCGGAAAATTACCTCAACAATCGTCGGAAAAATATTTCAACAATCGTCGGAAAACTATTGCATTTTTTATAATCTAGGTGTATAATATAGATAACATAAGCTAAAAGAGGTGTTTTGAATGAAAAATTACAGAAAAAGAATAGCCGACGATATTTTGAAAAGAAAGCTTGAAGGCAAGGGAGCGGTTCTGATTGAAGGACCTAAGTGGTGCGGTAAAACCACAACTGCCGAGCAGCTTGCAGTC
>CAJGEA010000029.1 GCA_904502015.1 uncultured Clostridia bacterium
CTCGGGCTCGGTGGACTCAGTCTCGGGCTCGGTGGACTCGGTCTCGGGCTCGGTGGACTCGGTCTCGGGCTCGGTGGACTCAGTCTCGGGCTCGGTGGACTCAGTCTCGGGCTCGGTGGTCTCGGTCTCGACCTCACCAACAGCTACGTCGGTGAAGGTAAAGAGGTGGCAGAGGTGCTGAATGCCATTGTACTCAAGAGCGCTACGAACAGCCACGTATACGTCAACGGTCTGGCCCTCGTAAGCAGAGAGGTCGATGGTGGCATCGTAGCAGCAGTTGGAGTATACAATGCCCTCTCCAGTCAAGCCACCATACACGGCAGCCCAGAATCCATAGGAGCCGGAATCCGATTCAGCGGCAGCACTGTAAGTAGCAGGAATCTCCATCCAGTTCTCACCGTCGATGGAGTAGAACAGCTTATCCTGACCGCCGTTTACAAAAGCAAAACCCGAGAAGGTGATCTTGTTGTCAACAACGGTTACACCGGGGCGCTCAACAGCGTAGATATAATAGTTACCATCCTCAGTCTTTCTGTAGCCGCATACACCGTCAAATCCGTTTTCTACTTCGACACCGTTGATCTTAAGAGCGGAGCCAGCGTAGGGGAAGGAGGTGGAGGGAGTTGCAACCATGTCAGCATCGGAAGGCTCGGTGGACTCGGTCTCGGGCTCGGTGGACTCAGTCTCGGGCTCGGTGGACTCAGTCTCGGGCTCGGTGGTGGTATCCTCAGGAGCCTCGGTATCAGCCTCGATGTCAGCACCGATGAAGGTGATGGAGGAAACGGCGAGGCCGTTGCCATCCTTCATGTCATGAACCAGGTAAACGTCACCGCTGTAGGTAACGTCGGACAGGTCGATCTCAACGGCACGGTCACCGGCAGCCCAGCCAGCGGCGGGGTTGGTGAGTGCGCCGAATGCCAGAACGTTTGCACCGGCAATGGGAGCGTTGTTGCCATCTGCTACGGGACCGTTAGAGGTCAGGCAGAGCGTAGAACCAACGGTACCCAGTTGAGCATTGCCATCGCAACCGTAGACGATGATCACCTTGGAGTACTTGGAGAGATCCATAGCACCGAGATTAACGGCGTTGCCGAAGTTCATCAGCTGGATTACGGGGGAAGTGTATCCAGCAGCAGAGAATTCGACGGCACCGAAATTGCTCAGGTTCACAACGACGTCATCGTACTTGGTGGGCTCGTCAGGGTTTACGGGAGTAGCAGTGGTGTCCTCCTCGGGAACAGTGGTGTCCGCCTCGGGAACAGTGGTGTCTTCCTCGGGAACAGTGGTGTCTTCCTCTGCGCCCCCGGCAACGACAACGTCGGTGAGGGTCAGGAAGTGGCAAAGACCGTTGCTGGTGCCGCCAACGGCAATTTTGATGGTGATGGTCTCACCTGCAAATGCAGACAGGTCAGCAACAACATCTGCGAAAGCGCCATTGGTAGGAATGATGTTCTTCAGGTACCAGTCAGAGTTTTCATCGCCTGCGTAGGCAACGTTATCTGCGGTAGCGTCGGTGTAGGTACCGGCAAACTGATACCAGTTCTGACCGTCAACAGACCAGAAAATACCATTCTGACCGGCGTTCATGAGAGCCCAACCGGTGAGGGTCAGCTTGCCATCAGCACCGACGGTAATGCCGGCCTGCTCAGCGACCATGTGAGTGTAGGGCTTCTCCTTCATGTAGCGGTAACCATTCAGATCATAAGCCGCACCATTGATGTTGCTGATGTGGCCAAAGTATCTGAAGTTAGTAATGGGAGCGCCAACGAAGTCAGCAGCAGGAATGTCGGGAGTCTCTCCCCCACCCTCGCCGATCACAACAGTAACGGTGTAGATCTCTGCAACGGTACCGTCAGCCAGCTTAACAACAGCGGTAACGGTGTGAGTACCCGTAAGGGTGGAGAGGTCTACGAGAACCTCGAAGCGGCTTGCATTGGGGCCGCCTGCGCCGAGAACGGGAGCCTCGGTGGGCATGGTGAATGCAGCGTCGTAGGTGAAGTAGGTGTTGTCAATGCAGTAACCGAACTGCTCGAACTTCTGGTCGAAGCCGATCCAGCCGCGGAACTTGATGGACTGAGCGTTACCATCAGCGAATTTGATGGTGTTGTTGATAGCCTCCAGCTTGGGAACGTAATCACCGTCACCATTCAGAGGAGCGCCGTTTACGTAGAAGGTGTCGAAGGACCAGTTCTTCATGCCGGCGGTTGCCTTATCAACGAAGGGCAGACCAACAGGCAACAGAGGAATCAGCTCGAAGCAAACGGTCTCGGTACCTTCGGTCTTGTCAGCGAATGCGATCGCGATGGCGTTCTTATCGCCTGCCTTAACCTCAAGTCTGATCTGGCTGACGAACTTGTCGGGCTCACCGTTGGTGATGATAGCGAAGAGAACGTCAGGGTTCTTGGAGTTAATGATCAGAGTACCGTCCTTAGAGGAGGTGTGGTTGTAGATAGCGTAGCCGTCAGCGGGAACGTTCACGTCAGCGAAGACGGAATCATTTACGTTCACGGGAGGAACGGGTACGGGAACACCGTCGTCAGCAACGAACTCGATTGCAGAGATGGCGATCTCGGTGCCGTAGGGGTTGTGCATGGTCACGAAAACGTCGCCCTTGTAGTCAACGCCCGTCAAATCGATCTCAACCCATCTTGCGCCGCCTGCCCAGCCGGTGGAGCTGAAGACCATGTCAGCGTGAGCGATATCACCTGCCATGTTGTAGTCACCAGCCTGACCGTAAGAGGTCGCGGTGCTCTTCAGACCAATGGGAGCGTCGCCGTTCAGTGCAGCGAAGTTGGCCTTGGTGCCGTCGCCGCCGTCGCAGCCGTACAGGATGCGAACCATCTTGTAGCCGGACAGATCCATGTAACCCAGAGCGATGTTACCGCCGTAGCCCAGTTTGAACAGAGGTGCGTTGTAACCTGCCTCGGGCCAGCTTGCCAGGTGACCTGCGATAGAGGACAGATCAACGATCAGATCCTCAGCAGGAGTGGAGGGAACGTCGGGAGTCTCGGTGGTGTCCTCGGGAGCGGTGGTTTCATCACCGGGAACGTCGGGAGTGCCATACTCGTAGTTCTGAGCTGCCTCTGCGGTAGCGAAGAATGCTACGTACTCAACGTCGATGGATGCACCGGCGGGCAGAGGATTTCTCTGGTAGCTGCCGTCATCGTTTCTGATGGGCTGGCCATTCTCGTCGAGAATGTAGCCGGGCTCAAGAACGTCGAAACGGAAGTAGGAAACGGTCGAGCCGTCGTAAGCGTCGATATCGGACAGATCGAAGATCACCAGCTGCCACTCGCCGTCAGCAATAACGGGAGCCTTCATCATGGTGTCATCGTTCTGAGGGCCTGCGCCGGCAGATGCCAGATAGAACTGGATGTACGCGCCCTCAGCGTTGGTTCTGTACTTGATAGCCAGGAAACGATCGCCCTTTACGCCTGCGAAGGGATAGTAGTAGGGATCGTTATCCGAAGGAATGTAGGTAACGTAGTTACCGTCCACGGTGCCGTTTACAACGCCGCTTGCGATATGGTTACCGAGAGCGGGATCGTTGGAACCCAGTTCGGTTGCATCGAAGAAGTTGGTAGGATCGTTCTCACTTGCGGGAGCAGCTTCCTTATCGATGTTGAACTCAGCGATGGTGATGTACTTGTCGCCGATCTTAACGAGAGCCTTGATGTTGTGCTCGCCTTCCAGCTTAGCTACGTCAACGGCGATAGCGAAGCGGTTACCCGCGGTGCCGCCGAATGCCTTGATTGCGTCAAGAACGCCCTGCTCTGCGGGGAAGATGAAGGAAGGATCGGTCACGTAGGTACCGTTGTCGATCATGTAACCGAACTCGTAATCCTCGGTCATGAGCGCAGCCCAACCCCAGACATACAGGGTAGCGGTGGTTGCGTCGATCTTAGCGAGGGTAGCGATGTCAGCGGGCTTTACGTTTGCGCCCTGCAGGCTGCCGACCTTAACCTCATCGAAGGAAACGTGCTTCACGTCGTCCTTGGAATCCTCCCAGTAAACGGGAGCCTCAACAACGAGATTGACAGTCCAGATCTCGACAAGAGTACCGTCAGCCAGCTTAGCAACAGCGGTAACGGTGTGAGTGCCTGCGGTCAGATCAAAGATATCAACAAAGATATCAAAACGGGTAGCGTACTGGCCGCCTGCGCTGAGAACGCCGCCCTCAGCCTCGACCATGTAGTCACCGTAAACAGCCTCAGCATCATTGATGATGTAACCGTACTCGGCGATCTCCTGATCAAAGCCGATCCAACCACGGAAGGTAACGGATTTGTGTGCCTTACCGATGGGGAAGGAGACGGTGTTGTCAATGGCATTCATCTTGTCGATGTAGTTGCCATCGCCATTGAGAGGAACGTTGTTTACGTAGAAGGTGTCGAATGCCCAGTTCTGAAGACCGGCATACTCCTTCTCTACGTAAGGCTTATCATCCTCAACGGGAGCGGTGGTTTCCTCAGGAGCAGTAGTGTCCTCAGGAGCGGTAGTGTCGTCCTCAGGAGCGGTAGTGTCGTCCTCAGGAGCGGTGGTGTCGTCCTCAGGAGCGGTGGTGTCCTCAGGAGCGGTGGGGGTTTCCGTAGTCTCTTCAGGAGCAGAGGTAGTGATGTCAGCACCCGTGGTTTCAGCCGGGGTCTTGTCATCCTTACATGCAACCAGAGTCATGGCGATAACCGTGACGAGAGCTACAAGAATCAGCAACTTTTTCATGGCTTCTTTCCTTTCCATAAAAGTAATGAGAAACACTATCTCATGTTTCTGATACACATTATACTATACTTTACCAAAAAAAGCAAGGGGGTTTGCAACAAAATTTAAAAAAAGGTTGATGTTTTTCTCGACAGGATGGCAAGATGCACAATTTATTTGTTAATTTTTTGTAAAAAAGAACCGCCCTTTCGAAAAAGAGCGGTTCTTTTCATTATTTTCACATTATTCCGCCTTGGCTGAAGGTGCGGGGGGCGCAACGGGATCGATCATATACTTTTTAATCACGGGGTACACGGCGTAGGTATACATAAAGCCACAGAAGCCCAGCAGGTAGAGCGCAGGGATAATGATGACAGCATAAAATCCGATCTGTATGCCGAGCACGATCAGCGCCACGGACACGGCGGTGAGAGCGGCTATACCGAGGAAGGCCATAAGATTGCGCTTGATGCCGAGAGCGGTGAAGATCAGGGCATTTTTCAGGATTTTCGAAAGCTTCATGTCGAATGTGACCATCATGGTATACATATAGAAGCGCATAATGGCGTAAATGAGGATGAGCGCGATGGTCATCACGTACATGAAGTTGGTACCCATAGAAGGGGGCATACCGTAAAAGTAATTGAAATCAAAGAACAAAACACCGATCACGGCACAATCCAGAATACCCATGCCGAGTGCCTGCTTCCAGTTGCGGCGGATGGCGTAGAAGTAGTCCGAAAGGAGGAACACACCATCACCGCGCACCATATTGCGCAGAATGTAGGTCGTGCCCGCCTTTTGCCAGCCGTAGGTCGCTACGTGAAGCACGAGCAGGATGCCAATAATCCAATAAATAGGTGAATTGAACACTGTGATCTCGCGCAGAAGTCCCGACGCGCCCGAGAACAAGGTAGCCCCCACCGAGGTGGGCAGGGCGGTTTGCGCGCCGAGCATGGGCGCGTAGAGCGGGAAATACTGGGTGGGATTCTTGGGAGCGGTCATGTGCAGATAGACGGCCACCACAAGGGGAAGCACCTGCACCAGCATTAACAGATTGAGGGAGATCAGACGCCAGAATTTGCGCCCCCATAGCTTGAAAAAGTATTTCAGATTGGGGGTGGTATCCTCCCCCTTTTCGACACCCGGGCCGTCGCGGTTCATGTCGAAAAGCTTAAATTTCTTTTTCTTCTTGGTTTCCAATGTTTTTCGTTCCTTTTCTTTGTATTGCGGCGTAGCCGCTCGGGAAATCACAGATTATATATAATAATGTAAAAAAGCGTTCAAAAAATCAGCACGGCGTACCCAAGGCAGGCTGCCGCCACAGCGCCGACTATCAGCACGAACGCGACTACGTATCGGGCAAGCAAGCCAACCGTAAGATAATTCCCTGCCCCCTCGCACTCACGGTCATCCATGCGGCGCGCCAATCGGCACGCGGCGGTGGCCATGCAGACGCGGAAAACCAGCTCCGCCGCAGCGCGAAGAAGAAAGGCCACGAAAAGAGCGGTTGGAGCAGATCCTATGCTTGCAAGGTGCCATAGGAGTGCCAGCGTCGCGCCGTCGGCCATGCCGCAAACGAGCAGAACGCCGTTCGTGAGCGCGCCGCTGAACCGCGTCAGCCCGGCGCAAAACAGCAGGACGTACAGCGGGATCTGGGCGGCGCACAACCGCATCCACAGAGCAACAACTGAGCCGCCTCCCGACGTATGGCCGCGAATATACGAGCCAATCTCATCAGCGGACACGGTCGAAACCGTCCCGCACGTCACCCACAGCCCCAAGCAAACAGCCGCAAGGGCCACCAGTGCGGCGCGAACAGGCACGTAGCGCAGACGCCAGGAGCGGACCAAGGCACGCGAGTCGCCGTTGGGCATCGGGTTAGGATGCGATACGTCAAAGTTTGGGCGGTTGGGGAGTAGCATGGTACAATTCCTTTCCCGACAATATTTTTTGTCGTTTAGGCAAAGGATGCCTGCTACAATGTACGCGCGCGCAGGGGAAAATAGAACGGGTATGAATTACTTGCTGCCAAGCTCGTCGGCACGGGCGGTGCAGGCGCGCATTGCGTCCACGACCATCTCAGTCATCCCACGATCGGTCAACACACCCATAGCGCGCTCAGTGGTGCCACCCTTGGAGGTCACCATACGAATCTGCTCCTCCGGAGTAAGTCCACCCGCCTTGAGCAGAGCCGCAGAACCGATCACGACGTCGCAAATGCAATCCAGCAGGCCGTCGATCTCCAACCCTTGGGCATGAGCGCCCTGCAAAATAGCGTTAATGAAGGCGAACACGTAAGCGGGCGAGGAAGAAGTGACCGAAATGATGCGGTTCATCTCACTCTCGTCGATCACCAGCACGCGTCCCGATGCTTCGAACAGAGAGCAGACGAAGGCAAAATCGTCAGCCGACACGTCATCGGCGCGGCAGATCACACTGACACCCTGACCGATCAGCATAGGCGTGTTGGGGAGCACGCGCACAACGGGCGCGCCGCCCAGCGCAGTCTTGACGGTATCCACCGTGATGCCCGCGGCAATGGTGACAATCAGCTTATTTTCGATGCCCTCGACAGTCGCCAGCTCGGGCAGGATGTCGGCAAAATTCTGAGGCTTGACCGACAGCACGACGCAGTCAGCAAGGCTTGCCGCCTCGGCGACCGAGGAGGCAACGGTAGCGCCCTGCCGGGCGTAGGGGGCGCATTTATCGGGCAGGCAATCCGAGAGGACAACGTGATTGTAATCGACAGCCCCGCTGCGGATGATGCCACCGAGGATGGCGCCCGCCATATTGCCGACGCCGATGAAAGCAATTTTACGCATAGTGAGAAACCCTCTTTCTCAAATTATTGCAAATATTATATCACAGAATTGTGATGCGGATATGAACATTCGTCAACTTGGGCGGATTTTTAGAGATTTTTCCGGCAAACAAGCAACAAGCCGCTTTTTATTATAAACATTTTGTTTAAAAATAAACTTTTTATTTATTGTTCTGCCGCATGACCTCAAATGCAAGCACGGCGGCAGAAGCCGCCGAGGACAGCGAGCCTCGGAAATCTCCGTGATAGCCGATGCGCACCCTCAGGTCACACTCGTCGAGAACCGCGCGGGAGATGCCCCGCTTCTCTCCCCCGATGACGAGCAGGAGGGGGTGGGTCAAATCCGCCTCGTACAGATCCACCGAATCGCGGATCTCGGCGGCAGCGGCGCGGTAACCCTTCTCGCGGAGCTTGGCGACGGCGCCGGCAGGCTCGCTGATCCAGATGGGCATCTTCTCGGACGTGCCCGCCGAGGAGCGCGCCACGAGTCCCGCCACGCCCATCCAGTTGCGGGGCGGCAGGATCACGCCGTCTGCTCCCGCGGCGTACAGCGAGCGCACGGTGTAGCCAAAGTTATAGGGATCCTCGATACCGTCAAGCAGAACGTAGAAGCCGTCGGGGCGGATAGAGTCCATACCCTCGTCCAGCGTGGGGATGGTGCGGTCAGAGCAGACGGCGACGATGCCGCCGTGGGTCTTGCCCGACGTCAACGCGTCCAGATCCTCGGAGCGCACCATTTGCAGATCAAAGCCCAGCTCCTCGGCGCGGTGGCGCAGAAAGGCGATCTCACGCGCCTTCTTCTCGGCGCGGGCGCGGTCTATGAACACCGTCCTCACCGTGCGGTCGTTAAAGGCACGGATGGCGGGATCAAGCACCGCCGAGATGGCGGTCATGCCCTCAAAAAGATCAGGGGTGGCGGGGGTGGTACAGGTTTCATCCATCATAGTAGATCCTTTCAGCGTCACGGCAGGAATTTGCCGCGCGGCACGGATATTCGCGCGCACACGCGCATAGGCTTGAGTAAAGCGGAGGCAAAGCAACCGCGCAAGGGGGAAGATAGAGTCATGCACAAAGTATCCGACGGGGAGCGTTGCATCACGTTCGCCCATTACATCATCGAGCATCGCGCCACGGTTCGAGCGACCGCCGCGCAATTCAGCATCAGCAAGAGCACGGTTCACAAGGACGTGACCGAGGTTCTGCCGCATATCAACCGAGCCTTGTACGACGAGGTCAAGGTTATTCTTGATCAGAACAAGAGCGAGCGGCATTTGCGCGGCGGGGAGGCAACCCGCCGAAAATATCTCGCAGAAAGCGATACGTCAGGCGGCACACCGCATCGCGAGGGGAACGGATTGTAGTATACCATATTTGAGCAAAAAAGTCAATCTCCCCTCATGGGGAGCAGACAGACAATCCAATAAAATTTTAAAAGACACTTGAAAAAAACGGCGGGATGGTATATAATGAATCCAGCGCGTGTATCTGCACGCATTCGGATCAAGGAGGATTCACACCATGTCTGCAAACGCATTGAACGTCACCGTTTGGAACGAATACCGCCACGAGCGGATGGAGGAGGCCTGCCGCGCCATTTACCCCGACGGCATCCACGGGCTCATCAAATCCTTTCTTGAGGAGGCCGACGCCGAGCTCTCCGTGCGCCTTGCCGCGCTGGACGATCCCGATAACGGACTTTCCGACGACGTACTGAACTCCACCGACGTGCTTCTTTGGTGGGGACACATGGCGCACCACGAGGTACCCGACGATCTGGTTGCCAAAATCCGTCAGCGCGTGTATCTGGGCAAAATGGGCCTGATCGTGCTCCACTCGGGCCACCACTCCAAGGTATTCAAGGAGGTCGTGGGCACCAACGGCAATCTCTCGTGGGGACGCGACCAGAACGAGATCGTATGGAACCTGCTCCCCGCGCACCCCATCGCCGCCGGCATTCCCGACCACTTCAATCTTTTTGAAGAGCTGTACTGCGAGCCCTTCTACGTTCCCCAGCCCGACGAGCTGGTGTTCGGCGGCTGGTTTGAGGACGGCTACATCTTCCGCAGCGGTCTGTGCTACTACCGCGGCGCGGGCAAGGTCTTCTACTTCCAGCCCGGCCACGAGTTCTGCCGCTCCTTCTACAACCCCTACGTTCAGCGCATCATCTGCAACGCGGTTCGCTGGGCCGCCCCCAACGATATCGGCTACGAGATCACCGACGGTTGCCCCCACGTGACCGAAAAGCTTTCGGAAAAATTTTAATCATGTAATAAACACAAGCACCCCTGCCCTCGGGAAATTCCCAAAGGACAGGGGTTTTTTGTGTTTTTTAGAAAGCTTTTGGGGGATTCTCAAGGTACTTTTTCTCGAAAAAGTACCTTGAGTGGGATTTGGGGCAACGCCCCAAATTCGATCATTTTGCCAGTGCTTCTTCGATAAGATTACCGATGGCAACGCGGAGGTCGGTGAAGTTCTCGGGGGAGGTGTTATAGTTGGACAGCGAGGTGGTCAGGCGGTGGATGATCAGCTCGGTCTTCTCGGCACCGTACAGCTCGGTGAGCATAGTGAGGTACTCGAAGTCCTCGATACCGTCGCGCACACCCTCCAGACGGAGCGAGCCGATGGGGCCGTACTCGCCGAAGTCGGTACCGCAGTACACCAGCACGCCGTTGCCGTAGATATCGTACTGATTATCCAGCACCTCATGCTTGGAGTTCACGCCGCGGTCATCGCCCACGAAGTACCAGTCGTTGGCCAGATAGTAGAGGAAGTTATCCACACCGTAGAGCTTCTGCTGCCAGAACAGGATGCGATACTTGACCGACTCGGACTCCAGAGCCAGCGTGATCTCGGGCTCCTCGGGACGGCGGGTGACGTACCACCACAACTCGTCTCCCTCGGCCTTTTCGGCCTCCATACGGTCAGCAAACGTGCCGAGGTTCTTTTCAAGGAGAGGCGTCATGACGTAGGTGAGGCGGTGGTCATAGTTGAACTCAGCGTAGGTGGTGAAGAAGTAGGGTTTGAAGCACCAGACGTTGACCGAATCCTTGACGTAGGACAGGTTGTCCACGGTGGACTCGGCGTTCCAGGAGTAGTTGACGTGCTCAGGAGCCATCATCTTGTAGCCCGGGAAGCAACGCGCAAGCATTTCGCCCAAGCTGTTGATCTTGTCGAGATGATCCTTGGTCATAGGCTCGTCCACGAGGTAGAAATACGCCTTATCCAGCCATTCCTGCTTCTGAGAGAGGAAATTGTAAGCGGCGGTGACGTTGGACTCGGTCGCCTCCACCTTCCAGCCCAGGGGGTTGAAGGCGGTCACGCGGGGATTGTCAAGGTACTCCAGGATACGGCTATCCGAGAAGGTACCCTGCGTGCTGTAAGGCAGGGTGTACGCGCAGATGCGGTTGTCCAGCAGGAGATCGTAGTAGTTCTTGTAGAGCAAACCGTCGTCGCCCTCGTAGCACTGGTGTGCCATGTAGATGTTGTACCAGCTCAGATCCATCTGGGTCTTGCAGGAGGTTTCCTCGGGCAGGACGAAGCTCCAGACATACACCGACACAGTAGCGCGCTTGATCTCGTTGCCGTTGGCATCGGTGACCGTTACGGTCGCCTCATAGAGGCCCGCGGGGGTATCCATATCGGTAAAAGCCTTGATGATGAACATCTGGCTACGGCCGTCGGCAATGGCGAAGGTCTGGTCATCCTTGACCCACGGGGTGGGATCGGCGATGGTCTGGCCGTCCACGTCATCGAAGTAGTAGCCGTAGAGCAGCTCGGTGCGAAGCTCCACGCCGTCAGCGTTGGCGAAGTGAGAGACGGTAACCGTCAGGCCGCTGTGACCGCCCTTGGAGGCCAGCAGCAGGTGGCAGGACTCGGCCTCGTTCTTGGCCATACGCATCATGTAGGTATACCAGCCCGTGGAGGCGGTTTCCTCGGCGGGCGTCTTGGTGTAGGAGTGGTTGAACCACAGGTCGAGATCGGCGTCCTCGGCGGCGGCGGTCTGCTTCTCGTTATTCACAGTGGGAGCGGAATCCTCGCGGGAGAGGAGGTTATCGATCTCGGCCTCCTTCTCGGGGTCGGTTTCAATCTCGAAGGGATTATTCGAGGCACCGATGATGCCCTTGACCTCATCGTAGGACTTGGCAAAGAACACACCCGCCAGCAGCATACGCTCACCCGCGGTGGCGTTGCCATCCATGTAGTCGAGACGGAGCGAGGTCAGGTTGCCCTTCCAGTTAGCGGCACGGGACATATCGATCCAGACATACTGCCATCCGTCGCTCGCGTTATCGAAGATGGTGGTCACGGCCGCCTGCTCGGTGGGGCCCGCGATCGCGGAGGACGACCAGTAGATCTTGAAGTTGGCGTTGGTGCATCCGTCGTTTCTAATGCGGAACAGAATGTATGGATACTCGGACAGGTTGACGTTGCCCGCCTTGACGGCCTTGGCGTACTGGGCGTAGTTGATCTGCACGTAGGGATCGGTGACCATGCTGCCCATGGTCACAAACTGCAGAACCTTACCCTCCTCGGCATCCTCAACCAACGAAGCCTCGGTCTGGTTCTTGGATGCAAGGTGGCGAATGATCTTGTCATCGTCAAAGCGCACGCCCACGGTGGGGACGATGGGGGCGGGCTCGGTTTCGGTTTCGGACTCACTCTCGGTGTCGGGAGCGGTGCTCTCGTCGGTGTCGGGCTGCGTGCCTTCGTTGGTATCGGCAGGAGCGGTGTCAGCGGGAGCGGTGTCAGCGGGAGCGGTGTCTGCGGGAGCAGTGTCGGCAGGGGTGCTCTCGTCGGTGTCGGGCTGCGTGCCCTCGCCGGTCACGTCGCCTTGCACGTCGGTCGTGGCGGCCTCAGTTTCGCCCCCTTTATCGGTGTCACCCGTGCAGGCAACCGCCGCAATGAGGACAGCCAGCGTGAGCGCCAGCACGATCCAACTCAAATACTTTTTCATGGAATCTCATTCCTTTCTATATGATGCCTTCATTATACCATACGCGCGTCGGGCTTGTCAAGACGGGACGGGGGGGCTGAGCGGATTTGTGGAAAATAGCCAAACTTTTCCCTGCCCTATTGCCAAGCGCGGCGGGGCATGGTATAATGAGGATGAGGATTTGGGTGCGTTGCAAGCCCTTTATTTACGGAAAGGAGCAATTTATGAAACCAACTCAAGCAAAATGGTGGGCGAAGTGCCTTGGTTTTACCCTGTCGGTGGACGTACTGCTGGGCGTTGTCATGTTTCTTTACGCTCGCGAGATTTTGACCAATGTGCAGTCTCTCCTTCTATTTCTTGCTATCAGCGTGGTCGGCTCGCCGCTGTATTTCTTCGTCAAAAGCAATGCTACGTTCACCCCTTTGTATATTTCAGTTACCGCTGCCAGTCACATTCTGTGGATCGTTGCCATCATTTGGGGACTCTGCAAGGTATTTCCCGGTTGGGAGTTCGTCATGTTCTGGTTTACAGGAGGGACGTCTGCCGTCCTGCTGGCGTTGATTCTCCTGATGGATACGGTAATATGGGTGTGGCGCAGGATCTTCAAATAGATTGTTTTACATAAGCCCTAAATAGCACAATCCCCTTAGCGTAAGCAACCGAAAACAAACCGTTTTCAAGGCTACGCTAAGGGGATTTTTACGCAAGCAGAAGCGAGTCTGCGACCACGATTCAGGCGCGCTTGTTTTTATACCGTCTGCCCGTTTCTTCCAGATACAGCCGCATCATCAGCGGCCAGTCGGTCTGGATCAGGTCATAGCCGCGGTCACACAGCCAGCCCCAGCCCCCGTCGGGATCTCCCGCGGCGGAGATATCATCGTTGTGACCGGCTGACAGTTGGTCGCGGTAATTGTAAATAATGGCGTTGGCCCATACCAGTCGGCCGTCTCGGTGGAGCTTTTCGATGTACGCCTCACACCCCACCTCGGTGTCCTCCTGCTTGAAGATCACCTCGGCACCCACGTAGTTGATTCGACGCTTCATGAGGGCATCGTGAAGTCCCTCGTCCTTGCCGATGATGGGCAGGTAGGCGATGTCGGGGAACATTTCCTCGAGCAGAGTAAATATCTGCTCTTTCGGAGACGTCTTCACCACGATCTGATCCGCCATGTCAAAGCGGCGGATGAGGTCGCAGAGCTCGC
>CAJGEA010000030.1 GCA_904502015.1 uncultured Clostridia bacterium
AAAAAACATATATTTCAAAACGCTCTTTTAAATATATTTTTTGAAGGTTCTTGAGGGGGTTCGGGGGAACTTCTTGCAAGAAGTTCCCCCGGCGTTCTCCCAGATAAACCCCAATTTGATGTATGGACGAAAACCGGGCAAAAATCCCCCCCAAAAAATCCAAAGCGGTCAGCCCCGTGGGGCTGACCGCGACGTTCGCCGCTCGGAGGGGCAAACGTTTATTCAATTATGCAAAATTTTATTCATTCCGTGCACAACCGCTCGGCCATCTCCAGATACGCGAGGAACTGCTTCGGGCGGGCGGTAAAGAAAGCCTTGACGCGACGGGCGGCGTTGTACCAATCCCGCTGGATGCTGATGCCGTCCACGATATCCCCGCCCCAGCGGTCGAGGTGAGCGACAATGCCCTCCTTGATGGCCTTGTAGGCCGCGCTATACAGATCCTCCTGCAGCTCCACCGCCTCGTCAGAGGCGAGGGTACGGGCGTACGCCACAAAGTCGCTACGGAAATCGTCATTTCTCATACAAAATGCAAAAAGTCCTTGCAGGTAAAGGGAATCGGGGTACAGCATCGTCTCGCCGCTGTTGGAGTAGAGACTCGAGTAACCGTTGACGTAATTGCCGAGAACGCGCCAGAAGGTGTCCACGTCGGCGCGGCTGTCCAGCTCGGGCAGAATGTCGGGACGGGAGTAGCGCGCCGCCGCCATGTCCATATCTCTCGTCATGAATCGCCACTTGCCGTCGGTGATCTCCACGCCCTCAACGGGCGCGCCGGTGTACCGCCAGACCTTGACGTTGTTGTGCGGCCAGTCGGTGTTGCAGAAGTAGAGGTTGAGAGCGTAGTATTCCAGCAGATTTTGCAGGTCGATCTTCTCGGAAATCTCGGTAAACAGGGCGTTGTAGCGGCTGTCGCTCGCGTGAACCCCCTCGGCGGCGCGGCGGCAGAGATCCTCCCACGCGGCCAGCTCGGCTTTCGCGGCGGAATCCTCGTCGGTTTCGTAGTAGAACCACACGTTGCAAAAGCGGCAGGCACCGCCACTTTCATGCTCGTCGCAATGGCGGGAGGTATCCAGCTCGCTCTTGACTACTACCACGTCGGCGTCGTCCACGCCCCACACCCGCTTGACGTAGTCCTCGTTCTGGTTCTCGCGCATATCCAAAAGTCCGTAGTATTTGCCGTTGACGTACACGGCGGCGAACTGGGAGAGGGACACCGCCACGTTGGGGGCGTAGAAGGCGGCAAAATTGTTGATGACACCGTCACGCAGCAGCGCGGCGTCCATAGGATCGCAGGCGGTGGCCAGCAGAGAATCGTTACCGCCGTTGCGGAGGATGAAGCTGTCGTAGCGATCCAGCACCTCGCCCGCGTTCTCCCCTGCCAGCACACGGCGGCCATCGAACAAGGGGTAGCGGAAGGTGCCCGCGCCTACGTAGACGGCATCTCCAAAGTAGCCGTCCTTACGGGCGATGAGCTTGAAGGATTTTTGCGCCAGCGTGCGGGAGGAGCCGCCAAAGAGGCGCAGGCCCGCGTCCTGCGAGATCACGGTCTGCCCCTTGGGGGTGACGATCTCGACGTGAGCGGGACGCTCGATCTTCTCATAGGGGGCATCGCACATCTCGTCCAGATCCCCCGCGTCCACCGAGATCATGACGGTGTAGAGCGCGCTCGTGCCACTCTTTGCGCGGACGTAGGTATGGCTGGCCACTTGGCCTACCATAGTCGAGCCCTCAAAGGCGGCGACGCGGATGCAGTCGGCCTTGCCCTCGGTCTTGGCGACGGTCAGGGACGCGGGAAATTTACGGGAGCGGGCGGTAGGGATACTGCCGTCACTGGTGTAGCGCAGGGTTGTTCCCTCGGGGGCCTTGGCGGTAAGCGTCACCGCCTCGGTATACACGCCGCCGCTGTGCGAGAGGACGGCGGTGGTCACCGCGGTGTCGGGGGCGTCCGAGGTGCCGGGGGTGTCAGAGGTGTCGAATGTGGTATCCTTCTCGGCTTCGGTATCGGCATCCCCTTCGGTATCGGTGGGAGATTCCGTCGCGGTGCCCGACTCGGTATCGGAAAGGGTATCCGTACCCTGCGTGTCGGGGACGGTGCAGGCCACCTGACCGCTCAAGAGCAGTGCCGCCAGCAAGCAGGCGATACCCCCGCGAAGGATTTTTTTATACGTATGCAGCATGGATTTTCCACCTTTCTATGTTCTGAATACCTCTATTATAGCACACCTTCCTCCGTTTGTCACGGGCGGCGAAAAAATAATTGTGAAAATTTATCAATTCCCTCCCCCGCGCCGTTGACTTTCGGGAGGAAATATTCTATAATATTTCTATACGCTCATAAACCGACACCTCCCCTCATATCATGGAGCAGATAACTATCACGGAGGTATCGGTATGTTCATTTACTCATTCAAAGCCAGCAGTATCAAATTCGTGGGCATCGTGTGCATCGCCCTCGTCGCCCTCATCACCCTGATCGCATTCGTGCCCGCGTATAGCGATGCTTATAACGGCACGTCCGAGCCCACGGCGGGCGGCACGTCGGCAGGCACGGCCAACAAAAACGACACCACGGTCAGCTACAAGTACGAAAAGGTCAAGTCGGCCGACGATGCCGCCGCCTTCCTCCGCCAGTTCGGCTGGTCGGTGGACGCGGGCTCGGCTGAGGTCACCGAGGTGACCATCCCCGCCGAGTTCGACAAGATCTTCGCGGGCTACAACGAACTGCAAAAAGCGCAAGGGCTGGATCTCTCAGGCTACAAAAAGAAGGCCGTCACCCGCTACACCTTCACCCTCACCGACTACAAGGACGCCGAGGGTAAGCCCTACGACGGCCGCGTCTACGCCAACGTCCTCGTCTATCGCAACCGCGTCATCGGCGGCGACGTCTGCTCGGCCGACGTCAGCGGCTTCATCCACGGCTTCGAGCTGCCGCGCGGAGAATAAGTGGCACGGCTTTGTGGGGTTTCACCCCACACCCCACCAAACTTTTCTTGAAAGAAAAGTTTGGATCAAAAGAACTTTACCAAGATAATAATGGGCATCTCCCAAAAAAGAAAAGCACTCTTGAACCCAGCTTTTCCTGTGTGTTGCCAAGGCCCAGCCAAGGAATGTGGGGGATGGGGCACAAAAGACCCTCGGCTCACATCAACCCTATTGCAGGGGAAGGGGGAGAGAAACTTCGGCGTTTGAGATGGTTCTCTCCCCCTTCCCCCGGAGACCGAGAAACATTTGCCACCCCCATTCGCAACACATAAAAAACGTCAAAAACCGCACGTAGATATAAAAAAGAAAGGACTCCCCACCATGACCACCACCGACATTCTCGCCCGCTGCGACCACACCCTGCTCTCCACCACCGCCACGTGGGAGGACATCCGCGCCGTCTGTGACGACGGTATGCGCTACCGAACCGCCAGCGTGTGCATCCCCGCCATGTACGTAGCCCGCGCCAAGGCCTACGTGGGCGATCGTCTGCCCATCTGCACCGTCATCGGCTTCCCCTGCGGCTACGCCACCACGGCGGCCAAGTGCTTTGAGGCATCTGACGCCGTAGCCAACGGCGCCGACGAGATCGACATGGTCATTCCCGTCGGGGCGCTCAAGGCGGGCGAGGACGATTACGTCCGCGACGAGATCGCCGCCGTCAAGGCCGCCTGCGCGGGGCGCACCCTCAAGGTCATCATTGAGACCTGCCTGCTCACCGAGGAGGAAAAGCTGCGCGCCTGCCGCATTGTCACCGAGGCGGGGGCAGACTTCATCAAAACCTCCACGGGCTTTTCCACGGGGGGCGCGACGCGCGAGGACGTGGCGTTTCTCCGCGCCAACGTGGGAAAGGATATCAAGGTCAAGGCGGCAGGCGGCATTGCCAACCTGACCGACGCCGCCGACATGATCGCCCTCGGCGCTGACCGCCTGGGCACCAGCCGCGTGGTAGCCGCCGTCAAGGCGGGTGCCGACGGGACAACCTCCCCCAACGCGAGCTACTGACGCGCGAGACGTTGCCATGCTCCTGAAAATCAAGCTTTTCCTGCACGATGCCGTGCGGCGGGTGGATCCCATCCTCCTGCTCTCCACCGTCGCCCTCTCGGTGATCAGTCTGGTCACGGTGTACGGCGCGGTGGATAACTTCGGTCTGAGCAAGCTGCGCATGCAGTTCGCCATGGCCATCCTCGGCTTTCTCCTCACCTTCGTGGTGGCCAATCTGGACTACCACATCATTGTGGACAGGCTGTGGCTCCCCCTGCTCCTGTTCTCCATGGGCATCCTTGCCCTGACGCTCGTACTGGGCTCAACGGGTGCCGCCATGGAGACCTCCAACCGAAGCTGGCTGACCATCCCCGGCATCGGCGTCGCCATCCAGCCCTCCGAGTTCGTCAAGATCACCTTCATCTGCACCTTTGCCAAGCACCTGTCGGTGGTCGAGGGACGCATCAACCACCCCAAAAGCCTGATCGGGCTCTTTTTGCACGCGGGGCTGATCGTGGGACTCATCCTGCTCTCGGGCGACCTCGGCGTGGCGCTGGTTTACATCGCCCTCGTCCTCATTATGCTCTTTTGCGCCGGACTTCACGGCGGCTACTTCCTCGCCGCCGCCGGCATTGTCGTCGTTGCCTTCCCCTTTCTGTGGGATTTTATGGCGTCCTACCAGCAGGACCGCATCATCGTGGGCTTCAATCCCTCGCTGGATCCCGTTGACCGCGGCTGGCAGCCCCTGCTCAGCCGTCAATGCATTGAAAACGGCGGGCTTCTCGGCGTCGGGCTCTTTGGCGGCGGAGACTACGAGCAGCTTGCGGCCTCGCACACCGACTTCATCCTCGCCACCGTCTGCGAGAAATTCGGCTTTGTAGGCGGCTTTCTCGTCATCGGCACTCTTGCCGTGCTGGTCGTTCGCATCCTGTGGATCGCCAGGCAGGCCAACCACGACTACGGCGCCTACCTCGCCGCGGGCGTGGCCGCCGTCATCATCGCCCAGACGCTGGAGAACGTGGGTATGTGCCTTGCCATTCTGCCCACCATCGGCCTGACTCTGCCCTTCGTCTCCTGCGGCGGCTCGTCCATGCTGGCGACCTTCATGCTGGTGGGCATGGTTCATTCCGTCCGCGCCCACCGCCCCTCATGGAGAATACGAGAGTAACGATTTCTATCAGGGGGCATCGCCCCCTGAAACCCCACCAAGAACCTTTTTGAAAAAAGGTTCTTGGAACTCCAAAAACTTTGAAAAAATGTTTATTAAAGTTCTTTGGAATCCAAAACCTTTCTTTCAAGAAAGGTTTTGGTGGGGTGCAGGGGTGAAACCCCTGCATAACTACATCCAAAGGGAGGACAACTATGTCCGATCACAACGAGACTCCCACCCCTGCCGACGGTCTGATCCGCCTTGTGGGCACGATTGAGCACATTATTTACGCCAGCGAGGACACGGGTTACACCGTCATGGACGTCGGGCTGGAGGCGGGCGACGAGGTAATCACCGCCTGCGGCATCTGCCCCTACGCGGGGGACGGAGACAGCGTCATCCTCTGGGGCAAGTGGGTACACAGCCCCAAGTATGGCCGCCAGTTCCGCGTTGAGCAGTACGAGCGCAACCTGCCCGCCGACTCCACCGCCATCCTGCGCTACCTCTCCTCCCGCACCATCAAGGGCATCGGCCCCAAGCTCGCCGAGCGCATCGTCGATACCTTCGGCGAGGACACGCTGGACGTCATGGAGAACCACCCCGAGTGGCTCACCGAGATCTCAGGCATCTCGGCGCGCAAGGCCGCCGAGATCGGAGAGGATTTCCGCGCCAAGGCGGGCATCCGCTCGGCCATGCTGTTTTTCCGCGAGCATTTCGGCGCCGCCATGACGGTGCGCATCTACAAGAAATTCGGAAACAGCGCGGTGGAGATCGCCCGCCACAATCCCTACCGCCTCTGCGACGAGGTGGAGGGCATCGGCTTTGAGCGCGCCGACCGCATGGCCATGGCTCTGGGACTTGACCCCGCCGCCGAGGAGCGCCTGATGAGCGGCGTGCGCTATATCCTCTCCTCCAACGCCGCCCAGAACGGCCACGTCTGCCTCCCACGCGAAAAGCTGGTAGAAACCGCCGCGCGCCTGCTCTCGGCCGAGCCCGCCCGCATTGAAGCGGCGCTGGACGCCCAGATCGAACTCGGCAAGCTGGTCGTCCGCCGCATGGGGGGCGTGGACTACCTATTTGATTCCCCCCGCGACCGCGCCGAACAGTACATCGCCGACAAGCTCGTTCTTCTGGACAAGCTCTGCCCCGCCGTGGATGCGGGCGACGTGGACGCGTTCATCCGCCGCGAGGAGCGCGAGGTGGGCGTGACCTACGCCGCCGAGCAGAAAAAGGCCATTCACAACGCCCTCTCCCACGGAATCATGATTCTCACGGGCGGCCCCGGCACGGGTAAAACCACCGTGGTTCACGCCCTGCTCCACATCCTTACCTCGATGGGTATGAAGGTGGCCCTCGCCGCCCCCACAGGGCGCGCCGCAAAGCGGCTGTCGGAATCCACCTCGGCCGAGGCGCGCACCATCCACCGCCTGCTGGAGATGGAATTTGCCGAGGGAGAGGGGCGCGGCCACTTCCGCCGCAACGAGCAAGACCTGCTTGAGGAGAACGTCATCATCGTGGACGAGGCCTCTATGGTGGACACCGACCTCATGTGTGCCCTGTGCAAGGCCGTCAAGCCCGGCGCGCGGCTGATCCTCATCGGTGACGCCGACCAGCTCCCCAGCGTGGGCGCAGGCCGAGTCCTCAATGATCTCATTGACAGCGGCCGCTTCGCCACCGTGCGTCTGTGCGAGATTTTCCGTCAGGCGCAGGCGTCCCTGATCGTGACCAACGCCCACGCCATCAACGAGGGGCAAATGCCCACTCTGACCGTCAAGGACAACGATTTCTTCTTCCTGCCCCGCCGCACCGACCGCGAAATCGCCGACACCGTGGTGGAGCTTTGCCGCACTCGCCTGCCCCGCACCTACGGCAAGGAAACCGAGGGCGGCATCCAGATTATCACCCCCTCCCGCCGCGGCGAGGGCGGCACCGAGAATCTCAACCGCCTCCTGCAATCCGCTCTCAATCCCCCCGAGCGGGGTAAACGGGAGCTGCGCTTCCGCGAGAGCGTGTTCCGCGTGGGCGACCGTGTCATGCAGACCCGCAACAACTATGATATCGCGTGGGAGTCGGGCGAGTCCTTTGACCGCACCGAGGGCAACGGCATCTTCAACGGCGACATCGGCACCGTGGTCTCGGTGGACATCGCCGATTCCTCCATGCAGGTACGCTACGATGACCGCGTGGCGACCTACTCCTCCGACCTGCTGGACGAGCTGGAGCACGCCTGGGCGGTGACCGTCCACAAGAGTCAGGGCAGCGAGTACCCCTTCGTCATCATCCCCATGTACGGCGCGCCCATGCCCTTGCTCACCCGCAACCTGCTCTACACCGCCGTCACCCGCGCCCGCCGCATGGTCATCCTCGTGGGACGTGAGGACATCGTACGCATCATGGTGCAGAACCACCGCCAGTCCATGCGCTATACGGGACTCGCGTGGCGGCTCGCGCAGGGGTGAACATTTTGAGGCATTGCCCCCAAACCCTTCGGCTTCAAATTTGGATTTGTGCCTGCGGCACGGCTCTGGCTCGGGATAGGTTATCGCGCGCCTACCATATCCCCCGATGGGACTCCCTAAGGGTGTGTTTTAAATTTGGATTTATCTGCGGGTTGCCGCCGCCCAGCCAAGGAGTGTGGGGGATGGGGCACAGAAAAGTTTTGTCTCCCATACAACCCATTTAAGGGGAAGGGGGAGAGAAACTTCGGCGTTTGAGATGGTTCTCTCCCCCTTCCCCCAGAGACCGAATAACATTTAAGGCTAAAGGGGTATTGCTTTACCTTCCTCATGATGCGGGAGGGGAGGAAGGACCATCTCAAACGCCGAAGTTCCTTCCTCCCCTCCCCATGATAGGTTGGTTGGCGTTTTAGGGTTTCCGTTGCCCCTCCCCTCCATCTCCTTGGCTGGGCCTCGGCAACCCAACGATAAATACCAATTTACGCATATCCCATCCCAACGAAAAACGCCTTTCCCTTATCGGGAAAGGCGTTTTTCTATGTTACGTCATTGCCGCGGGGCAACCAACGGACTGGGCGAGCGCCGCGATCCGCGCCGCCGTGCTGCGCACGAAGGCATCCAACCGCTCGTTTGTGACGTGCATGGGGCGGTGCTCGTCCACCGTCGCCATACGCTGACGGTAAAATTCCAATATCGCCTGCCGCCGCACGTCGAACACCTGCGCGGGGAACATTTCCATAAAATCGTTACGGAACCCCACCGCCTCGGCGTACGCGCGGTAAGCGGGAAAATCGGGGTGGTGCATGAGGTACACGCAGTCAAGATCGTACCAATCCCGCTTGAGGTGAGCAAAAAAGCCCTCCTTGTCCGAAAGAAACCACTCCCTGTTGGCATCCCGCGCGGGGAACACAATCTCATCCGCCCAAAGCTGATCGGTCACGAGATGGGAAAGATACCCAAGGTAAAAGCCGTACTGCCGCGGCGTATACCGCCCGACCTGCTCCTCGGTGAGATAGGCGGCCATGAAATCCGCGGGGCGAATGTCCTTGACGCCCGTCTCGTCCACCGTCTGAAAATGGGTGGTGTCCTTGCTGGGCGTATACCCAACCCCATCGGGATTGGGTGCACCGCTGTCGGGGGCAATATTGCCCACCGCAAAGGCGGTCACGTCCCCCACCGTGGGCAGGGTGTCCATGAGTGTCTGCGCCACGCGCAGGTGAATGATCCATGAAGCCATAGCAATCTCCTTTACTCCACGACCCCCACGATCAGGGGGCGCTCGACCGGGGGCTCCTCCCCCCACTCGGTCGCGCCCAGCAGACGTGCCTCGGCGGCGTCCAGCCGTAACTCGTCCGAGGTGTGCAGCGTAGCGATAACCTCGCCCGCGCGGACGAAATCTCCCGTCCTTTTGGCTAAAACGACGCCCGCCGCGGGGTCAATGACGTCCTCCATGCGGCTGCGTCCCGCGCCCAAAAGAAGCGCCGCCGCGCCGTACCCCTCGCAATCCACGTGGGTGATATACCCGTTGCGGGGGGCGCGCACCTCGCGGACGAACAGCGCTGTCGGAAAATGCTCGGGGTGGTAGATCCAATCGGGATCGCCGCCCTGCGCCTCCACCATGCGAGCGAAGGCGTCCAGCGCGCTACCGTCGGCTATTACGCGACGCACCGCCTCGGCGCAAGCCGCCTCCGCGCCGTAATCGGAGAGCATCAGCATGTGTACCGCCAGCGCCTCGCAGATCTGCACGAGATCAGCGGGGCCGCCGCCCCGCAAAACCTCAATGGCCTCGATAACCTCCAGCGCGTTGCCGATGGCGCACCCCAGCGGGCGGTCCATGTCGGTGATGAGGGCACGCACCCGCTTCCCTGCCCGACAGCCGATCTCCACCATGGCCTCGGCCAAAGCGCGGCTGTCTTCCTCGGTCTTCATAAACGCGCCGCTCCCCGTCTTGACGTCCAGCAGAATGCAATCGTCGTTAGCGGCAAGCTTTTTACTCATGATGCTGGAGGCGATGAGGGGCAGGCTGTCCACCGTGGCGGTTACGTCGCGCAGGGCGTACAGCCGCTTATCGGCGGGGGCCAGCTCGGCGCTCTGCCCCACGATAGCCAGCCCCGTGCGGTTTACGATCGTCTCAAACTCGGCGGTGGTAAGATCGGTGCGAAAGCCCCGAATAGCCTCCAGCTTGTCCACCGTGCCGCCCGTGTGACCCAGCCCGCGGCCGCTCATTTTGGCGACCTTGAGCCCCAGAGCCGCCACCACGGGGGCGATGACGAGGCTGGTCTTGTCGCCCACGCCCCCCGTGGAGTGCTTATCCACGCGCAGACCTTGCACCCCGTTGAGGTGCAGAATGTCGCCCGAATCCCGCATGGCGAGGGTGAGGGCGGTGGTCTCGGCGGCGGTCATGCCGCGATACCAGATCGCCATGCACAGAGCCGAGGCCTGATAGTCGGGAATATCACCCGCGGTGTAACCGCGAACGAACCACGAAATCTCGGCATTGGAAAGGATGCCGCCGTCGCGTTTTTTGCGGATCAGATCGTACATTTGCATGGCAGAGTTCTCCTTGTTTTTTAGAAGGATGTTGAAACTTCGGGCATTCTATATCTGCTCGTGGTTCTATGTACTTTTCTCTCCCTGGCGAGAGAAAAGTACCAAAAGAGCGCCACTTAAGGAAAACCTACGGTTTCCCTTAAGTATCCTTTCCCTTGATGATGCGCGCCGAGGCGTAGCCGCGTTGATCGCCTGCGGCGTATGTCACCACGCTTGCTTTTTTACGGCACTGACGCCGCTCTGAAATATTCCTTGCGGCTCACAGGAGTCGCAAGGAATATTTCCCCATGGATGGGGCCGTAGCTCCGAGTTGTTGTCAAGTGTGACAACCAACTCGGTTAGTTGCGGTAGGCGCAAGATGGGTAGGGGTTCTACAGACGGTAGAAAACTTAATTTGTCTTTGGGGGGGAATGGTTATTATAACTTTTTAAGGTTTTTTGGAATCCAAAACCTTTTTTGCAAAAAAGGTTTTGGTGGGGTGCGGGGCGACGCCCCGCAAATCGCTCTCCCTCACCCCAGCTCCCCTGCGCCGAAGGACAGGGGGAGAAGCTCGCCGAGGGTGTGTACCGCAAAGCGATCGGGCGAGCCGACCACGATGGCCAGCTCGGATGACGCGAATTCCGCAAGCACCTGGCGGCACACGCCGCAGGGGGTACAGGTGTCCGAGGGATTTTCCCCCGCGCCGCCTACCACCGCGATGGCGGTAAAGCGTGTCGCGCCTTCGCTGACCGCCTTGCCCACGGCGACGCGCTCAGCGCAGATCGTGGGGCTGTACGCGGCGTTCTCCACGTTGCAGCCCGTGAAGACGCGCCCGTCCTCGGCCAGCAACGCCGCGCCCACGCGGTAGCCCGAATAGGGGGCGTAGGCGTTCTTCCGCGCCTCCACGGCGGTTTCCATCAGCTTTTGATACATCGCTATCTCTCCTTTTTCAGACATCATCGTACAAACGATGGTTTACAAATTGGGGTTTGTCTGGGAGAACGCCGGGGGAACTTCTTGCAAGAAGTTCCCCCGAACCCCCTCAAGAACCTTCAAAAATATATTTAAAAAAGCGTTTTGAAATATATGTTTTTTAAGGTTTTTGGGAGTCCAGAACCCTTCGCGATATTTGCCGAAGGCAAATTCGCACCGAACGAAGTGAGGAGGTTTTCAAAAAGGGTTCTGGTGGGGTGCAGGGGCAACGCCCCTGCTCGACAAATCCAAATTTGAAAACCACTTTGCCCTCGGGTGAAATGTCAGGCGCGCGATACCCAACCCCGAGCCAAAGCTGTGCCGCAGGCACAAATCCAAATTTGAAAACGCGCTACATGGCCAAAACGTGCCACGCCGCACCGTAGCGCTCCAGTAGTTCCGCATACGCAGGTGCGGGCTCACCGTCCTCGGCGAGGAACCGCTCCGCCGCCGACGGCGCGACCAGCACCACGGGAGCTTGCCCCCGTCCCTTGGTGCGCTTCGCCGCCTCGGCCAGCCACACGTCAAGACCGTCAAGCTCGGCGTCCGTTTCCACAAGGATCGCCACCGTGAGCGGACGAGCCACCGAAAACAGCTCCCCCCACGCGCACAGAACGGTGTAAAATCCGATCACCGCCAACGCGGCGATGGCAAATTCAAGCAATAACCTCCACACGCCACACTTCTCCCTTCATACTGTTTTTTTCAGTATATGGGAGAGCGATGACGTGGGTGAAACGCGGGGCGGCCGTCCCGGACGCGCCACCCCGCTATGCAGATTACAGCAGCTCGGCCTTCAGAACCTCTGCCAGATCGCGCGCCTCCCAGGGCGCGTTCAGGTCCTCTCGGCCCATGTGACCGTACGCCGCGAGATCGCAGTAGATGGGACGGCGGAGGTCAAACTTCTCAATAATGGCGGCGGGACGGAGATCCACGTGCGCCAGCACGGCACGCTCAATGTCCGCCTCGGGCACGCGAGCCGTGCCGAAGGTGTCGATCAGCACCGACACGGGCTTAGCCACGCCAATGGCGTACGCCACCTGCACCTCGCAACGGGAAGCAAGGCCTGCCGCAACGACGTTCTTGGCAATATAGCGAGCGGCGTAGGAGGCAGAGCGATCCACCTTGGTGGGATCCTTGCCCGAGAACGCGCCGCCGCCGTGGCGGGCGTAGCCGCCGTAGGTGTCCACGATGATCTTGCGTCCCGTCAGGCCGGTATCGCCCGCAGGTCCGCCCACCACGAAGCGCCCCGTGGGGTTGACGTAGATCTTGGTGTCGCCGTCCAGAAGCTCGGCAGGAATGGTGGGCTTGATCACGCGCTCGATCATGTCTTCTCGGATGGTGTCCAGCGTCACGTCGGCGCTGTGCTGGGTGGAAATGACCACGGTGTCCACGCGGGTGGGCTTGCCATCCACGTACTCTACCGTCACCTGCGTCTTGCCGTCGGGGCGGAGGTAATCCAGCTCGCCGCTCTTGCGCACGGCGGTCAGCTTCTTGGCCAGCGCGTGGGAGAGGGAGATGGGCAGGGGCATCAGCTCGGGGGTCTCGTCGCAGGCGTATCCGAACATGAGGCCCTGGTCGCCCGCGCCCGTGTCCTTGCCGTCGCCCTCGCCGGCCTTGGCCTCAAGGGACTTGTCAACGCCCATCGCAATGTCGGGCGACTGCTCGTGAATGGAGGAGATCACCGCGCAGGAGTCGCAGTCAAAGCCGAACTTGGCGCGGGTGTAGCCGATCTCACGCACGGTGTCGCGCACGATCTTCTGGAAATCGACGTAGGCGTTGGTAGTGATCTCACCCATGATGCACACAAGTCCCGTGGTGCAGAAGGTCTCGCAGGCCACGCGGGACATGGGATCCTGACGAAGCAGCTCGTCCAAAATGGCATCCGAGATCTTGTCCGAGATCTTATAGGGGTGACCCTCGGTCACCGACTCGCTGGTAAACAGCATTTTCTTCTGATCGTT
>CAJGEA010000031.1 GCA_904502015.1 uncultured Clostridia bacterium
CCCGAGGACACCTCCACCGAGCCCGAGGAGACCACTACCGAGCCCGAGGAAACCACTACCGAGCCCGAGGAAACCACCACCGAGCCCGAGGAGACCACTACCGAGCCCGAGGAGACCACTACCGAGCCCGAGGATACCACCACCGAGCCCGAGGTGACTACCACCGAGCCCGAGGTGACTACCACCGAGCCCGAGGTGACCACCACCGAGCCCGAGGTGACCACCACTGAGCCCGAGGAAACCACCACCGAGCCCGAGGAAACCACCACCGAACCGGTTGAAATCCCCGACGTACCCGTCGTCCGCCCCGAGAAGAATCCTTACGACTCCTTCACCTGCGGCTCGTGCGGATACATTTCCTCGACCGACAAGCACAATATTGTAGGCGTTACCTGCTATGATGCACTGGTCAAGCAGAGCTCCACCAACATCGCAGCCGACAACTACCTGGTAAACGGCGAGCTCAACGGCAAGACCTTTACCATCACCGAAACCAACGGTCTCCTGACCGTCAGCGGCTGGATCGGTCTGCGCTACAAGGGCAACTACGAGCTGGCGCTGCGCGTCGGCACGCACACCGAGACCAATCCCTACAACAACTGGAGCAAGTCCGAAAACTGGAACGACTCCGCCGTCCTTGCCGCCGCTGCTCAGCAGGGTTGCGAAACCGCTGTCCGCTTCGTGTACTACATCGGTGCCGGCGAAGGCGCAGGCAATTTCAAGCCCGGCGACAAGATCCACCTTTTCGTCAAGGATAAGGATACCGGCCTTGTCTACTGCTTCTCCGAGTTCACCCTGACCAGACCCGGCAAGTCGGAGTGCGGCAACCTCTCCGCCTCCGAAAACAAGGACACCATCGGCACCGTCCGCATCGACGCCCTCAAGAACACGAGTACGGGTGCGTTCCCGACCATTCAAAACTATACAACGTCCGTCACCGTTTCTAATCCCAAAAACGAGATTTTCACCATGGTCGGCTGGCTCCCCACCAATCTCTCAAGCTACGAGCTCGCCTTCCGCGTCGGCACCGACAACGCGGTGCAGTACCGCAACTGGAGCGTGAAGGAGATCGTCCGCGAGGCTGCCGTGAACACGGCGGCTCAATCCGAGGGCTATGCCAGAGGCGTGGGCTACGAGTACAACTTCGGATTTGAAGGCTTTGCCGATGGCGACGTGATCCACCTCTTCATCAAGGATAAGAACACGGGCAAGATCTACTGCTTCTGCGAGATCACCGTCCGCATCAAGACCGTGACGGTTTCGGCCGCACAGAAGTACGCGCTGGGCTACGGCTCGAGCCACAAGATCACCGCCTACGATCCCATCACCAATAAAGAAACCCCCGTAAATCCCACCGACGATCCGAACGTCAAGCTGTGGTTTGACCACATGACCGAGAAGGTCGCCCGCTACGACATATCGAAGAAGGACACCGGTGCTTCCACCTATACCATCCAGATGGCCAAGAACGAGATGGAGGGCTGCCAGTTCTTCCTGTTCTCTCCCACCGAAAGAAAAGTAACCATCAAGGTCTCCGACTTTGCCAACGCCAAGGGCGAAACACTCAAGACTGATCTTGGCGTCGAGTTCTACATCGAAGAAGGCTACATCCCGCTCAAGGGCTTCACCATCGGCCAAACCGATGCCCACGGCAAAAAGGTTGACGTCTATCCCGACGCCGTGATACCTTACGAGTCCTACGTGAGGGACGGCTACGGCGGCGACGAGGGCGGCTCCTACGAGTACGGCACCTGGGTCCCGATCGGCCCGTTCTCCTACAAAACCTGGGAGCTGGACAAGTATCCTTACCGTGACACCGTGAGAGGCTTTACGCTGGAGGCTACCACCACCAAGGCCACCACCCCCGGCGCGTACAAGGCCACCGTGGAAATCTACGATCAGGAAACGGGCGTTTGCATTAAGAAAGCCAACGTCTACACCTACGTCTACGACGTGACCCTCAGCGACCAGACCGAGCTGGACACCGCCATCGGCATCTGGGGATCGGATTACTTGCAGGTCTACAGAAACTTCGGCGGATACAACGAGGTCGAGGTCATCCAAGCGCAGGCCGACTTCATGCTCAAGTACCGCATGACCCCCAACTACGGCCTGTGGACGCTGGAAAACGTACTCTGCCCCAACGGAGACAACACCTGGCTGTATAATCCCCGTGTCACCACCTTTAAGATCTACAACAAGGAAATGTACGACCGCTACAAGAATGATCCCGTTCTGGCATCCAAGATGATCTACTACGGACAGGATGAGCCCGGCGTTCCTCGCAACCAGTACCGCTCCATCACCCTGGAGAATGGAACCACGGTATCCTATTTCGATCAGTACGGTATTCTTTCCATCCTCGGTGTTGCCGAGGAGGCCAAAATGCTCCAAAGCTGGGGCTGGGATGACTACAGACTCGTCATTCCCTACGAGCGCAACCCCGGCCTGAAAAACATTTCCGGATATCCGAACATCATGCAGAACGGCTCCATTCCCAATATGTCCTGGGCCGCTGTAGAGGCCGCCCTCAAGTCCGACGGTGCCAAGGCACTCTACAACAAGTACAAGAGCGAGATCACCAATGCCGCCGACATGGTTGACTTTATGTCCCGTTACGTCACGGCATGGACGTACACCTACACAGGCTCCACCCCCAGAGCACTCAGCAGCACCTCGGGTGTTCGCTATATGCAGAGCGCGACCATCGACAATCAGTTCGGTGAGTACGCCGAGCGCATGAGCAAGTACCAGGCACAGGGCGACGAGCTGTGGGCCTACGTAGCCTGCGAGCCCCAGTGGCATTCGCCTTACCAGAACATCCTACTCTTTAACGACGGCACCGAGGGACGCACCATGTTCTGGACCAGCTACCGACTCGGTCAGACCGGCTTCCTCTACTGGCGTGAGGACTACTACGGCAATTCGGATGCCAAAACCTACGTCATGCGCGTTCCCTTCTCGGCTACCGGCCCCGGCGACGGCATCCTCATCTACCCCGGTGCAATCTACGGCCAGGTCGATCCCATCCCCTCCATCCGCTTCATCAACATGAGAGACGGTATTGAGGAATACCAGATGCTCGCCATGCTGGAGCAGTACAAGGGCATCGAGTATGCGGATCAGCTCGCCAGCCACGTGGTCACCAGCACCGTCACCTTTGAGAAGAACGACACCAAGCTCTACAACATCCGCTCCTACCTGCTCCGTCAGCTCGAGGCGGCCATGAACTAATTCCCCAAAGTGCCCAAGGGCGGAGGACGTCCGCTTCTCCGCCCTATAATTAAAAATCAACTAACGAAAGGAGCTTCCTATGAAAATATCGCACTTTCGCATGACCCTCCCGCTCCTGCTTCTGTCCCTGACATTGGTGGTGAGCCTCCTGACGGCCTGCAACGGCTATAAGGATTCCTTTGGCGAGGGCAACAAGTCCCCGAACGGTAGCTCGTCCAACTCCACCAACGAAGAAACCACCGCCGTCACCATGGTCACCTACACCGTCATTGCGACCGACGCGTGCGGCAATCGACAGCCCAATGCCGCCATTACCGTATTTCAAGACAGAACGAACGGTCGAAGCATCGTCAACGGTACCACAGACGAAAACGGAGTCTACACCTTCACCGCTCCCCAAGACGCCTACTGCGTAAGCGCCGTTGTGAACAATTTCATACCTATTCTCGGCAGTGCCTCCTTTGCGAAGAATGACACCACCCTCACCGTGGCCATCGGCGAACACCCCAAGAACTGCCCCTGCTTTACCGAAGAGGAGACCACCGTCTCCGAGCCAGACACCGCCGCTTGATCCCGCTTCCATTGATCTGAAATTATTTTGAAAGGAGCTTACCATGAACACTTCCCGTCTTCACCGCTCGCTCGGTTTCACATTCCCGATCCTGGCCCTGATTCTGGTGCTGGGATTGCTGGTGGGATGTAACGGCTTTAAGGAACCCTTCGTACTCCCCGACGAATCCGACAAGGAAACCTCTACCACCGAAAACGGCTCTGCCACCGAGGACGTCTCCGGCGACGAATCCGCCGACGAACCCACGGACTCCGACGGTGCCTCCGCAGAAGATGACACCGCAGACACGTCCTCTGAACCTACGGACTCCAAGGACACGTCCGCCGAGAATGACTCTACCGATGCCCCTGCCGAGGATACGTCCGCTGACGAATCCACCGCAGAGGAGGAGACGACCGGTCCCGAGATGGAAACCTATACCATCACCATCACCAATGCGTGCGGCACTCCCCTGTCCGGCGTTTACGTAACGATATACAAAAACGAAGACAGCGCTCCCAGTGCGATCAGCGGCATTACCGGTGCCGACGGTGTATACGAGGCCACAATCCCCAAGGGTGCCTACCATATAAAAGCCGTCACGACCGGATTTTCCTCTTTTGCCAAGGACGCCGCCTTTGAGGGAGACGCCCCCACCCTCACCATGATCCTCGGCGATCACGCGTACAACTGCCACTGCTTTGACACCGAGGCGGAGACCTCCGCTGTCGCAGAGCCCACCGTATAATTTTCCTTGCATTTCCGCCGCTGTGACAGCCACGGCGGCGGAAATAGTTTTTTTGTCCCCCTTACATTCCAATTACAAGAATAAGAAAGGAATTTCCCATGAGCGTAACAAATTTTCGCCGCCTGATACTCCCGATCCTGCTTCTGGCTTTGGTTTTGATGTCGGGGCTGATGACCGCGTGCGATAACGGTCAGACCCCCGAACCCGAAACCACCTCGGCCGCCATTGAGGACGTCACCACCGCCCCCACGACCACCTCCAACGAAGAAACCACCGCCCCCGCAGAATCCCCCACCGAGCCCGAGGCATCCTCTGCTGAGGCAGAAGACACCTCCACAGAACCCAACGAAACGACCGAGGAGGAGGTCACCACCGAGGCGGTCACCGACGTCATGAACGGCGAGGTGCTGGACGCGCCACTCGCCACTGCCTTCACAGTATCCAACGTGTTCAGCAATGACATGGTGGTGCAACGCGGCGAGCATATCCGCGTATGGGGCTGGGCAGACGAATCCCAGAACGGCAAGAAGGTCTGCGGCGAATTCAAGGGCGTGACCGCAGAGGCGCTCATCGAGAACGGTGAGTGGGTACTCACCTTCGGCATGCGCCTGCCCGCTTCCGCCGAGATGGGCCACAGCATGCGCATCTACGCCGACGGCGCTGAGTACGTCTTTGAGAACGTGCTGGTGGGCGACGTGTATTTCGTCATGGGACAGTCCAACACCGAGTACAACGTCTCTACCAATATCTCGGTGAACGGCGGCACCATTGACGAGTCCCTGCCCATCCGCCTTCACTACGATTCGGCAGGTCTGTACGACGAATCCTACTACCCCGCCGCGGGAACCGCCGAGGAGGCCCGCGAGATCGTCGGCAGCTCCCGTTGGGAACTGCCCACCGCCGCCAATGCCGGCCGTTTCTCGGCTATTGGCTACTGCTTCGCCACCGAAATGCTAAAGGCTTCGGATGGCACCATCCCCGTGGGACTCATCCAGTTCAGCCTTTCGGGCCGTCCGCTCGGCTCTTTCCTGCCCAACGAGGTAGCCGAGGCATTCAAGGCCGATAAGTGGGACGATAGTTTGGGCTATTACGTGTGCGAGGCGCTGGGCAATCACCACGCGCGCTACATCTACAACTGCTTTATCAATCCCTTTGAGGGATACGCCATGGCGGGCATGATCTGGTATCAGGGCGAGAGCGACTGCGTGTGGAACTCCGCCAAGGACTACAATGACCGATTCGCCGCTCTGGTCGAGCATTTGCGAAGCCAACAGAATCTGGTCAACCGCAACTTCCCCGTATACGTCATGGAATTCCCCACCATCTACGACGGCTCCTTTGATTACGGCATGATCCGCAGCATCATGGGCAACATCCCGAACGTGGTTCCGAACAGCTACTTCATCGCCTCCTCCGACTTGTCCACCAATGTCACCGCCGAATCCCATTGGCAGCTCCACCCGCACATCAAGCACCTGCAGGCCAAGCGCTTGGCGACCCTCGTGCAGTCTCTCAATGGGCTGAGCAACAAGACGCTCGACGAGGTGAGCGGCCCCCGTTTGGTTTCGGCCGTTTGGGGCGAGGACAAGAAGACCGTCATCTTGACCTACGAGAACGTGGGCGAGGGTCTGATGACCTGCGACGGCTCGGACATAGTCAAAGGCTTTGGCCTCGCCCGCTCCAACTACCTGCTCATCACAGGCAAAACCGTTGAAGCGCGCATCACCGCCCCCAACCAGATCACCGTAACCGCGCCGATATCCATTCAGGCCGTTACCTATAACGCCAATGCCTCTTACTTCTACGGCACAACCCTGAATCTGTGCAACAGCTACGGGCAGATCGCCCCCGCTGTCTCCATGGTTGTCACGGAGGCAGAGTAATTATACCAAAACCGCCCCTCGTCCACGGACGAGGGGCGGTTCTTATACGTACGGGCGTCTCAGAACGTCGCCCGCAAAAAATCAAACAGTAGCTCCCACAGCTTCATCATGGGAACCGAGAGCGGGAGCACGGCGAGCGACTGGAGAACCCATTTGACCTTGGTGTAACCGTACTTCCCCGACACATGGACGTTGAGCACCAGTAGTCCGATCAGCGCGATTAGGGCAAGAAAGCCCGCAATCAGGCAAAACGGCATAAAGTAGGGGCAGAGATTGGTCACGTTGCGGTGATCCAAGGAGGCTCCCAGCATCATACCAAAGATATGCAGCAGGGATGCCATGCCGAGCCCGAGGATCGCGGCATAGGCAACGACGAAAAGAAGCCGTGCGGTCGTGTTTTTCAGGCGAGTGGACATAAGATCGGCGCTCCTTTCGTTTTTCAAAGGACTTGGAGAGTTTGTCGGGGGCAATCAAAATTCGGAGCCCAAACAGCCGGCCAAAAAGATCATCCCGCATAGAGGAATACCCCTATCACAGACAAAATGACGCACAGCTTAGCATCCCGATCACTTGTGCGGTGCACAATACCGGTAAAGCGGACACACCGCTTGGCATCCCGAGCACGTTTGAGGTACATAATCCCACGAACGATCCCAACGACGCAGGATATGGGCGGAATATACATTGGAAGAAAGGAGATCGGCATCCAAAAGGGATCATTCAACGTGTCCAAATCAAAGATTCCGACCAGCATCAGCCCCCAAAAAGAAGTCGCAATCAAGACGGGCAGATGCAGAACGACGTTGAGAATGCCGTGCTTGCGCAACGAAGGGAGATACCTTCTCATGGTAACACCTCCTTTACAAAACCATTATAGCCGGGGGGATGTCAATGATACAGTAGCGCATTGGGGAAAGATGCCTGCTTAACCCATGAGCGTCGCGATAAGGATTATGACCGGGATCAGCAAAATGAACGACGGGGACAAAAACAAACTGATCCGAAGTACATTGAAAAACAGTTCAAGCGTATGCTCAACGCGCGTACCTTCGGTACATACAAATACAACGGCCTCACAAAAGGCGAGGAATCCAACCATCGTCACCGCTGTGAATATGATCGCTTTGGTTTTCGACAGATCAAAGCTGTCCACCACGCGATAAGCACTCACGAAAAAAAGTATAAAATCAACTATGTATATCAGCCACAATATAATTTCGCATGGATTTTTCAAGGCGAAATAGTAACCGAAGGATAACGCCGACGCCAAAGTGCCGGTAATGATGAGCGTTGACAACGGGAGCTCTCGGATATCGAGTTTCTTCATTTTGCGTTCTCCCTTGCGGTATTAACGGAGGCGATCAACATTCTGCGGATTGTACCGCATTGATTGTACAGGTTTTTGGCAACCTCACGGTCAAGCAATTCGGATTTAACGAATAGTTCGAGCCAATACTCCGTTTCGTAACATTCCTTCAATGCGATTTGGAATTTGGCAACGAAATCGGCTTTGCTATGAGCATAATTCGCCTCGTGAATATTGGCACCGATCGAGGTTGAAGAACGCTCCAACTGATTGACAAGAGAGTGATGTCCTTTGATACTGTCACATATTTTGATTACTTTAACCGCAAAATCAGTAGACAGATCACGAAGTTTTGATTCTGCCATAATACACCGCCTTTCTATCGTTATTATACCATAAATCCGAAGATTTTTCAAGTGAAATATTCGGCTTGCGCCGAATGTGAAATAATGTGCTGTCGCACATTGTGAAATATTGCTCCTTCGTCGCAACGTGAAATGAAATTCGTTCCTTCACACGCCGCAGGCGTATTTCACTGCCGAAGGCAATTTCACACGCGCCAGCGTATTTCACTCGTTCCGCAGGAACGAATTTCACTGAAAAAAGCACATCTGCGAAGCAGATGTGCTTTTTTCTGGTGGGGGATGGTGGATTCGTGACCACCTCCTCGGTCGCAAGCTCCCTCGGCGCAAGAACCTCTTTTACATCTCAATCACCGTTTACCTCGTCAGGTTCTTGCATCGGCGGCCTCGGCCGACCGCCCTACCAACAGAAAAGCCTACCGCACTGCGGTAGGCTTTTCTGTTGGTGGGGGATGGTGGATTCGGACCACCGAAGTCAGTGACAACAGATTTACAGTCTGCCCCCTTTGGCCGCTCGGGAAATCCCCCATGTATGGAGCTGGTGAACGGAGTCGAACCATCAACCTGCTGATTACAAATCAGCTGCTCTGCCATTGAGCCACACCAGCATTCGTTCGTCCTCTTCATCAGCGGAACAGCGATATTATAGCACAACCCGATCGCTTTGTCAAGCCTTTTTTTAAAAATTTTTAAAATTATTTTTGCTTGTGCGAACGCACGTGAAATCGTTGACAAATCAGGCAGGCCATGGTATAATGAATGGAAGAATATAAGGAGGGCTACCCCCATGAATATCTCGCCGTTCGTCACCCTATTCATTCTCCTATACACCGCCGCCTTCGTCTCCATCATCATGCTTCAGGCGCGCAACAAATCCTGGATCACCACCGCCGTGCGCCTCGCCGCCACGCTGGTCTCGGCGTTTTTGGCCATTCCGCTCGCCAAGGCCCTCTCGGGCCCGATCGCCGATCTTGTCATGCCGCTTTTTGACAAGCTCCTGCCCGAGAACTTCCAAGACCTTCTCGCCGCCGTGCCCGCTCTTGAGGAGGGCATTGAGGTATTCTGCGGTATGCTGGTCGCCGTCCTGCTCTACCTGCCCGCCTTCCTCGTTTTCCGCGTTACCTTTGGCATTGCCATCATGGTTCTTGAGCGGGAATTGCCCATTTTCTCGCGCGAGGGGGACAAGAAGCTCGCCATCTCTCTGCCCGTGGCAGGCGTACACGCCCTGCTCATGACCATCGTCACCTTGATCCCGCTCTGCGGCCTTATTATGATGGGTTCGCACCTCATCGGCACCGTTGAGGAAACCCCTGCCCTGCAAAGCATGCTCACCTCCTCCGAGGATTCATCCCTTCCGATTGAAGCCATTGAGTCGAACGCCAACGATCTGGAAAAGAACCCCTGCGTCGTTACAGTTCATTACACGCTGGGCAAGCCCATCTTCTACCTGCTCACCACCGACACGCTGGACAAGATCGCCACCCATGGCGAGGCCGTCAACCTCAACATGGAGCGCGAGCTCTGCGGACTAATCCAAACGGCGGGTGAAGCGCTTAATGCTGCCAACTCCTTTAGCTCCGAGAATTTCACCGAAGCCGATAAGGCGCAGCTGTTCGATGCCGCTGATGCCCTGTTTGAGTCCAAATGGGTGGGCTACGTAACGACCGACGCGCTGGTTGCCCTCTCCACAAGCTGGAAGGAGGGCGATACCTTCCTCGGTATGACACGCCCCATCATGGCCGAGGTCATCGATCCCACCTTCGTCTGCGTGCTGGACGTTCTTTCCATCGAAACCCCGCAAACACTGTCCGAGGATATTCACATCATTCTGGACGTGCTGGGCGATTTGCGCCTCAAGGGATTCCTTGATTCGGACACCATTTTCTACGAGGATCTCATCCGCGCTCTCGGCCAGGACGGATTCCTCTCCACCCTGCTCGCCAAGCTGGATCAGAACGAGCGTATGCATCTTCTGGTCGACGAGCTGAAAACCATGAACGTGCGTTTGGTCGGTAGTATGCTGGGCATCGATCGACTTCAGACGGGCGAATACGATGCCCTGATGGGTGACGTGGCCGGCTCCCTCAATGACGTACTGAGCAAACCCGCCGAGGAGCGAAACGAAATCATCAAGCAAACCATCAACCAGAACTTTGACACCCACGGCTTCCACGTCCCTGAGGACGTAGCGCTGGAGATCTCGGACAGGATCATCACCGAGCTGGGCGCTGACGGCGAGATCACCAAGGATGAGTTGACCGAGTTCCTCTCGAACTACGCAAGTAAATCCGACATCGAGATCGACTCGGGCGATTCTAACCAGAACGGCAACAACTCGACCGAGGGCGTTACCCTGCCCGAGAGTCTGCCCACCGAGATCCCCGACGAGTTTCCCGACGAACTCCCTGACGGGTGGGCCGACAGCCTGCCCGAGAGCATCCCCGATGAACTGATCGACGACATTCTCGGCAGTCTGACGGGGGAACCTCAAGCACCCTAACCTACAAAACACCGGCGATGCGCCAATGGCGCATCGCCGTCATTTTTTACCGTTTCCGAGCACGGGAGTGGATAACCAGTCCCAGTGCCAGCAGAATGGGGAAGATGCACCCAATCAGCATACCGACCTTGAGGGAGCCGCCCGCGATATGATCGGTGGCCAGCCCCACCACCGAGGGCCCGCCCATGCACCCCACGTCCCCCGCAAGCGCCAGGAGGGCAAAGAGCGCCGTGCCGCCGCGCGGGCAGGTGGCCGAGGCCATACTGAACGTACCCGGCCACATGATGCCCACCGACAGACCGCACAGACCGCACCCCACGAGGGAGAGAACGTCCCACGGCGAGAGCGCCGCGAGGAGGTAGGACGCGAGGCACAGCCCACAGCAGATACCCATGAGCGTCTTAACGGGAACAAACCGCTCCAGCCGCGCCGACACCAGTCGCGCCGTACCCATGAGCACGGCAAACATGCACGGCCCCGCGAGGTCGCCCACCGTCTTGCTGACGTGCAGGCCCGCCTCGGCAAAGGCGGATGCCCACTGGCTCATGGCCTGCTCCGACGCGCCCGAGCAGAACATGAGGGCGATGAACAGCCAGAACGTACCCGTGCGCAAAAGGCGGGAGAGGGGCATGGAGTCCTCCCCTGCCCCCTCACCGAGGCGGCGGATGGGCACGAGGGAGAAATAGACGGCGTTAACCAGCGGGACGATGGCCCACAGGCACGCGAGAATGGCCCAATTCTCAATGCCACAGAGGGTGAAGAAGAGGGTGGAGGCAAGGATGACGAACACGTGTCCCCAGCAGTAGAAGGAGTGCAGAAGGCTCATCTCGGCCTCCTTATGCTCGGTGGGGCAGGCCTCCACGATGGGGCTGATCAGCACCTCGGTCAGTCCACCGCCGATGGCGTACAGCACCACCGCCACGATCACGCCCGCAAAGGGCGAGGGGAAGATCTGCGGGAATACGCCAAGTCCCACGAGTCCCGCCGCCGCGAACAGGTGGGCGGCGACGACGCAGGGGCGGTAGCCGATGCGATCCACAAGGGGGGCGCAGGCGAGATCCACCGTGATCTGCACGCCGAAATTGACCGCAACCAGCACCGCAACGTGGGTCAGCGGGATGTCCCACGCCGTTGAGAAGGTGAGAAACAAAAGAGGGGCAAAATTATTGATGATGGCTTGAGTTACGTAGCCTATGTAGGCAGCCGCCATGGTGTGGCGGTAAGAGGTGCGGATGCGCATATTCATCCATCCTTTCGTCCTTTCGCTGTAGTTTGCGGGTTCTCCCGCAGTCCAGTATATGCCGCCACCGCACGATTCGACTCGGGGCGGCAAACGATAGCCAAGGGCAGAGAACCGTGTTCTCTGCCCTTCGTTTCATTCGATTTACCTCTGCACGCGGCCGCTGCCGTCGCCGCCCGCGAGCTTTTCCACCTCGGCGACCGACACGCGGTTATAGTCACCCTCGATGGAATGCTTGAGCGCCGATGCCGCCACCGCGAACTCAATGGCGTCCTGCGTGCCCTTGCCCGAAAGCAAGGCGTAGATCAGTCCCGCGCCGAAGGAATCGCCGCCGCCCACGCGGTCCACGATGTGGAGGTGGTAAGACTTGGAGAAGCAGTAATTTTCGCCGTCGTACAGCATGCCTGCCCAGTCGTTATCATTGGCCGAAATCGACGAGCGCAGGGTGATCGCCACCTTCTCAAAGCCAAACTTGTCGGCGAGCTGCTTTGCCACCGACTTGTAGCCCTCGTGATTGAGCTTTCCACCGTAAATGTCGGTGTTCTCCGCCTCAATGCCAAACACGTCCTTGGCATCCTCCTCGTTGGAGATGCACACGTCCACGTACTGACAAAGGTCGGTCATCGCCTCGCGCGCCTCGGCTCTTGTCCAGAGCTTGCCGCGGTAGTTGAGGTCGCAGGAGATCTTAACGCCTCTTGCCTTGGCCGCCTTGCACGCCTCACGGCAGATCTCCACCAGCTCACCGCCAAGCGCGGGGGTAATACCCGTGAAGTGGAACCAATCGGCTCCCTCAAAGATGCTGTCCCAATCGAAATCCGAGGGCTTCGCCTCGGCGATCGCCGAGTGGGCGCGGTCGTAGATGCACACCGAGCCACGCTGGGACGCGCCTTTTTCAAGGAAGTAGATGCCCACGCGGTCGCCGCCGCGCACGATCTCATCGGTGTCTACACCAAAGTAGCGCAGAGAATCCACCGCCGCCTGACCGATGGCGTGCTTCGGGAGCTTAGTCACGTAGGTGCTGTGCAGACCGTAGTTGGCAAGGGACACGGCTACGTTTGCCTCTCCCCCGCCAAAGGTCGCCTGCATCTGGTCGTTTTGAAAGAATCTGTAGTACCCATTGGGAGCAAGGCG
>CAJGEA010000032.1 GCA_904502015.1 uncultured Clostridia bacterium
ACAGCAGCGGCAGCGGCAGCCAGCACGGCTACGGCAGCGCCGGTAGCGACAACGGAACCACAGCCCTTCTTCTCGGAAGTGGCAACGGTGGTTTCCTCAGAGGCAACGGTGGTCTCCTCGGATGCATCGCCGGACTCGTCAGCGTTTGCAGTGGTCTCCTCAGGCGCATTGGTAGCGGCATCGGTCTCAGACTCACTCTCGGGCTCAGTCACGGCATCCATGCCGGTATAGTTGTCGGCATACGCCTTCGCGTTGTCAACGGTGTCAAACATACCCATGTAGCAGATATCCCACTCACCGTCCTGGTCCTCCCAGTAGGTGTTGGCAAAGTCAAGGCGCAGACCGTTGATTCTGCCGCCCCAATCCTTAGCGGTGGACAGGTCGATGATAACGAGAGTGTACTCTTCATCCTCACCGTAGATCGCGGAGTACTGACCGCCTTCACCAGTAGCGTACGAGGACCAGGTCATCATATGCTGATCGTCCGCAGCCAGGAAATCGCCCGAGTACCACCACAGGCTACCGCCATCGTGCAGAAAATCACGGAACATAATCGCCAGAACGGGATATTCCTCCGCTCTGTAGGACAAGGACTGCTTGATGGGCCAAGTCATAAAGCCCACGTTGCCTCCCATCTTGAAATGGTAGGACAGATCGCCCTTCGCAGTAATATCCAAGGAGGATCCCATAGGATCACCGCTCATGCTGCTCTTGGACGCATCCCACAGCAGAGCAGGCTTACCCGCCTCGGGTGCAGGGCAATCCTCAAAGTCAGCAATAAAGTTGAGGTTCTCCTCGGGATCCTTCTTGTCGGAGCCGGTGGGAACGGTCGCGTCGTCCTTAGAAGTACCGAACTTGGTAATGGTACCGGCAGCGACACCGCTCTTGGTACCCGAGTGCATGTGGATACCCACGTAGAACTCACCGTTAGGATCAATGGTCTCCAGATGATCGGTTACACCAACAGCGGAGCCGGCAACGGTAACGCCGCAGACTCTGATGTCGTAGGCACTGCCGTCCCACTCAACCTCCAGCGTGTAGATCTCTCTACCGTCATCGTCCATGGTAGGCGTGATAGTGACGTCACCAAAGTGATTTGCCACATTCTCCTTGAAACTCTGGCACGAGCCCGCGCCACCCTGACCGGGGGTACGGTTCAGGTTGAGCCAGCCCTGACCATGCTGGTCGTTACCGGGTCTTGCGTTGAGGGTGTCCCACAGAGTGAAGGCAATCCAGTGGTCGGAAGCCTCGTAGGAGTAGTTGTCCACACGGAACTCCAGGTACAGACCATCCTTAATGCTGACCTTCTCTTTGGAGGAGATGGAAAGGTAGGGGGTAATGTCGGTGTAGTCGGCAGGAACGATGGTGAAACCGTCAGCCGTGTAGGTGTAGCCTGCCGCAGGGCAGAATGCCTCAGTCTTGTCGTAATCCTTAGGATCACGGAAGGTATCCCACTCACCGGGGATGTCCACCGCGCCCGTAGACAGGGTCACGACGGGGATCATGGCAAGAACCATGATGGCACTGATCAGAAGCGCAAGGGCTCTTCTCATTTTCATATGCTTTTTCTCCTTTCAAATCACATCGGGCGTGAGATACACGTACCGATGCTATTTCACAGTAATTATACCATAATCGATTCCGTTTTTCAACCGATAGTTTATCCAAACTTTGCGACATGTTTTCAGCAAACTACACAAAAAATGCAAAATATTTTTGTCTTTACACATAAATATGTCTCATCGGGTAACATTTTTTTCGTCACCAAGGAGAATCTCGTAGTAGTACACGGGCAAAGCGCTCCATCCGTGGCACAGGCTGCCCGCGCCTCCGAAATCCGCCGCGCCTTGGATAGTTTCCCAGAACGCGGTCGCGCCGTTTTGCAGCATGTAAAGGTAGTCACGGTCGATCTCGTCGAGAATGACGGGCGAGTATTTTTCGCAGTCAACAGCCAGCAACGCGTCAAAGCGGAAGGCGTTCATGCTCAGAGTATTGGGCACGACGTCCAGCTCGCCCACGCGGCCGCCATTGGTCGCCAATGCCTGTAAGATCATCTCGGTATCCACGTCTTTTGCCGCGCCGCAAAGCAAGCAGAGTGCCTGCGTCAAGACGGTGTATCGGCCGCCCTCCCCCTCAATAGTTTCAAACATCCTCGTTTCGGGATTGTAGAATTTCGCCGCGATGGCGGCATTGAGGGCATCTCTGCGAGCGGACAGCTCGGACGCGCGCTCGGTCTTGCCGATGGCGGCGCAGATCTTCTCCATCGCGCCGAGGGCAAGGGAATAGAAGGCGTTCAGCGGAGATTCCAGACGGCGCACGGTTTCATTGAAGTGACCGTTCATGGTGTCCGACCACTCGTAGAAGTTCCAATACTCGATCCGTCCGTCGGGGCCGGGACCGTAGAAGTTTTCCAGAACGCCCTCGTCGGTCATGCGGGACTCAAAGGTTGCCAGAATGGACTCCAGCAGGTCGTAGTAGGTCACAGCCAGCGAGGTATCCCCCGTGTAGCGGATGTACTCCTCCATTTGCACGAAATACATGCAAGAGAAGGCGGGGATAGGCGCGTCAGCGCCCGCGGGGTAGCACAGCATGAGCAAGCCGTCCTTGCGCTGACCGTGAGCGATCAGCTCCAGCGCGGCACGGGGCGCACGGGTTTCCCCGAAAGCGTAGTAGCCGCAGAGCATCTGGTTACGGGAATCCAGCGTATAGAGTGCCTGCTCGCGCCACGGGCAATCCTCGTAATGCTCGTGCAGGCAATGCTGCAGGGTATTCTGGCAGGTGCGGTAGATGGTCTCGCGGAGAAGATTGCCACAGCGAAAATCCTTATGCACCAAGGGATAGAGCGTAGGGCGGATGCCCGCGTAGCGTACCTTGGCAGAGGGGGCATGGATAAAGAGCTGAACGTAGCGGCAGCCGAAGCGGCGGAAGGTGTGCAGGTATTGGTTACGTCCCGCCACCAGCTCCACGTCTGTCGAAAATCCGCGCACGGCGGTACGGCACACGCCGTCGATGAGATGCTCGCCAAAGCCCACATCCATGCGGCAGTCGTTGGGAACTTCGATATCAAAATCCAAAAATCCCGCCGTTTCGGCGCCCAGATCCACGATGATATACACACCGTGGCAGGATTTCTCCTGCTCCGTGACAGAAAGCTCAGAGACGAAGGCATCGTCCTCTCCCGTGAGTCGGGGCAAAAATCCCTGCACGCGGCTCGTCACGAGGGCAGATTGCATGGCGGCCGCCGGATTGTAGGCATGCGTGCCGAGGGACACGTCCCACTCAAAGGGATACGTAAACGCGCCCGTACGGCACACGGCGGCGGGCAGGCGGTCGCGCAGGATCAGCTTTTCGTTGGGGCGCAAGTGAAAATCGGTGGAAATATCCGTCACCGCGCGGGAGGGGGCAAAGCCCGCGTCGCCCTCAGCTTGAAATCCGTCACGGCCACGGAGGTCAACGTGGTAGGTCGGGCCAAGCTGGGGGGAGATCAGCCGTCCCACCCCGCTGACGTACTCGGGGGAGAGGCGCGAAAGGGTTTGCGCGCCCGAGGCGGCGAGCACGTTGCCCTGCCCGTCGGCAAGCTCGTAGATGAGTCCCGCCTCGCCACGGCGGTAGGTGGAGCTGTCGATGCCTATATACCACGCGGTCACCGCCAAGCGGTTCTCGCCCTTGCGAACGAAGGCGGTCACATCCACCTTGTCGTACACCTTGTAGTGCGGGTAATCGGCGTACTGCCCAAAGGCGGCAAGCTCTCCGTTGATCCACACGGTATAATTGGAGTCAGCCGCGATCGAGAGAGTGTAGGCTCCCTCTCCCTCGGCTTCAAAAACGGTCAAAAAATCACAAAATTCATCATTTTGCGCGAGGCTCTGCCGCCAGATCCACGCGGCCTTGCGAAACGGATTTGCCATAGTGATCTCCTTTTTACTTATTTAAAAGCTCGTAGTAGTAGATGGGCAGGGCACTCCAGCCGTGGCACAGGCTGGGTACCTCGTCGTACACCGTCGCCGCGCCTATGATGCGCTCCCAGAAAGTAGTCGCGCCCTGACGGAGCATGTAGAAGTAATCCTCGTCGATCTCCCGGAGAATCACGGGGGCGTACTTCTCCCGATCCACGGCCAAAAGCGCGTCAAAGCGGAAGCAGTACATGCTCAGAGTAGCGGGATACACGGTAAGGCCAAAATTCTCTTTGCCGTTGGTGGCTACGATGGGCAGAATGCGGGACAGATCCTTCCCTTCTCCCGCGCCGCACAGCACGCACAGCGCCTGAGTCAGCACCGAATATTCGCCGCGACTGATGCAGTCATAGGTTTCAAAGAGCTTGGTTTCGGGGTTGTAGAAGACCTCCCCGATGGCGCGCGCGATGCTCGCCGCGCGGGTTCGGCAATCCTCTGCCCGATCGGTCTTGCCCAGCGTGTCGCTGATCTCGGCGTACGCTCGCAGGGCGAGGCACAGGAATGCGTTGAGGGGAGCGGCCAGGCGGGTTCTTTCGCGGTTGCCCTCGTCATAGCCGTTCATGGTGGGCTGCCACTCGTAGAAATTCCAAAAGCCGTAGAACTGATCGTAGAGCTTTGCGCCGTAGAAATGGTCGATGACACCCGAGGGCTGCATTTTGGACAAAAACGTATTCATGACGGTCTCCAGCACACCGTCGTATTGCTCGATGAGGGATTTGTCGCCCGAATACTGCACGTACTCGTTCATGGCCACGAAGTACATACACGAGAAGAAGGGGATGGGCAGGTCAAAGCCCGCGGGGAAGCAGAGGGAGAGAAGTCCCTCGGGGCGCAGGCCGTGCGCCATCAGCTCAAGGGATGCGCGGGGTGCCTCGTATTCGTCAAACGCGTAGTAGCCGCACAGCATTTGGTTGCGCGCGTCCATGATATACAGACATTGCTCACGCCACGGGCAATCCTCGTAATGCTCGTGCAGGCAATGGAGCAGGGTGTCCTGACACACCTTATATATGGTATCGCGCAGGAGATTGCCGCTTTGGTAGTCCTTGAATTTCAAGGGGTACACGGTGGGGCGGAGGCCCGCGTAATGCACCGTCGCCTCGCGCGCATGAACGAAAAATTGCAGATATCGGCATCCCAGACGACGGAAGGTATGCAGGTAGGTGTTGCGTCCTGCTTTCGCCAGCACGTCGCAGTAAAAGCCGCACTGCCCCGTGCGGATGCGACCATCGGACAGATGCTCGCCAAATCCAACGTCGATGCGGCAATCCTCGGACACTTCGATATCCAGATCCAGAAAGCCTGCGGTCTCCGCGCCCAGATCCACGATGAAATACAGTCCGTCCCACGCCGCGTCCTCCTGCTCCCTCATGGCAAAATGGGTGGTCGAAGGATGCGTCACGTCGGACGTGCCGATCAGATCGCGCGGGAAGCGGTGGGAGAGGGCAGCTCGCTGCATATTGGCGTTGGGCTGATCTATGGGTTCGATATACTTGAACACGCCCATGTTGACGTATGTGGTCGGACAACGCTCCTTGAGAATGAGCTTCTTGTTCGGGCGGAGATGGAAATCGGTAGAGATATTCGGTACGGGGCGGCTTGGCGCAAATCCTGCACCGCCCGCCGTGAGAGAGAAGCCGTCGTCGGCCTTGGCATCATAGTGAAACGTATAGCCGAGCTGGCCGCTGATGCTCACGCACTGCCCCGACAAGTGTCCGCGCGAGAGACGGGAGAGGGTGTGCGCGCCCGAGTAGTCCAGGACGTCATCACCGTCGGAAATCTCGTAGATCAGCCCCGCCTCGCCGGGGTAGTAGGCCGAGCAATTATCCAGCCCGTAGTACCACACCGTGATGGCCACGCGGTTCTCGCCCGCCTGCACGAACTCGGTAACGTCCACCTTATCGCACACCTTGTAGTCGGGGTAATCGGGGTACTGTCCCCACGCCGCGAGGCGGCCGTTGATCCACACGGTGTAGTTGGAATCGGACGCGATGGTGAGGGTGTACGCTTCACCCTCCGTCCCGTCCGCAACAAAAAATGCGGATTTGAAATCGCAGAACTCATCTCGGCCCGCCTGCTCGGCGCGCCAGATCCATTGAGCCTTGGAAAAGAACTGATCGGTCATATCAGCGACTCCTTTTCATGTTAAATCAATGTATTGTTTATAATTCTATTTGCTGTTTATATTTGGATCCTTGAACGGTTTTTCGGCGGTACAGCTCCCCGTCAATGTCGTTGATGACCGCCATTTTCGCGCGACTCCACATGGGAGCCAACAGATCGGCCGCCGCGCCGTCTCCCGTGAGTCGGGCGACCACGGTATCGGGGGGCAACAGCTCCAGCGCGCGCACCACGGTGTCGATATACCGCTCGCGCTCCATGGGGATGTACTCACCGCCCTCGTACGTTTCAGCCAGCGCAGTATTTCGCAGGACGTGGAGCAGGTGGATCTTGACCTGATGGGGGTGAAGCGCCGCCACCGCGCGGACGGTGTCCAGCATGTCCTCCTCGCTCTCATCGGGCAGACCGAAAATGAGGTGGATGCAGGTATGAATGCGCGGGGATGCCTCGCGCAGTCGGGTATAGCCCTCCACGAAGTCGGCATAGGTATGCCCGCGGTTAATGCGCGCGGCGGTCGTGTCATGCGCCGTTTGCAGGCCCAGCTCCACCGTCAGGGTGGTGCGATCAGCCAATTCGGCAAGGTATGCTACGGTATCGGGCGGCAGGCAATCGGCGCGGCTGGCGATGTTTACGCCCACCACATGGGGGAAGGTCAGCACCTCGTCGTAGATGCGGCGCAGATGCCGGGCGGGAGCGTAGGTATTGGTATGGGCTTGAAAATATGGGATGCACCGCTCGACAGACCATTTTCTGGACAGGGTGGCCACGCCGCGCTCGTACTGCTCGCGCAGGGGGAGCAGGGCGGACTCGGCGAAATCCCCGCTCCCGCGCGGGGAGCAGTAGATGCAGCCGCCGTGGCCGCACCGCCCGTCGATGTTGGGGCAGGTAAAGCCCGCGTCAAGCGGGATCTTGGCGCACTTGCCGCCAAAGGTCTCTCTCAGCCAGTAGTCGTAGGTGTAGTACCGCTTATGGCTGTCGCTGTGGGGGAACGGATTTTCCTCACGCTGGGTGGGACGGCTTCTGTCCGACATGGCAACCTCCTTTCGCGGCTTTGATTTGTCCTTATTATACATGATGATTCCTCGCTTGTCAACCGTCTTCGCCCCATGCAAGACGGTTTTTCAAAATTCTCAAAAACCTATATACAAATTTAAAAAAATATGCTATAATATAAGATGTATATTTATATCCGCCGCACGGCGGAACACAGCGAGGTGCCACCATGTTCTTGTGCGATTACCATACCCATACGTCCTTCTCCTTTGACGGTGCTCCCGACTCCACCCCCGATGCCCTCTGTCGGCGCGCGCTGGAGCTGGGTCTGTCCGATCTCGCCATCACCGACCACTGCGACGTCAACGGTGAGGTCGAAGGCATCTATACCCCCTACCCCGCCGACGAGGCATTTGATGCCATGCTGGCGGCGAAGGAGAAATACAGCGGACGGCTGAATGTCTTCTGCGGCATCGAGCTGGGCAATGCCACCCAATACCCCGAACGCGCCGCCGCCATCCTCGCGGAGCACCCCTACGATTTCGTTATCGGCTCGCTCCACAACCTGCGGGACGTGCCCGACTTCTGCATGCTCAGATACGACATGATGACCGATACACACCTCCACCGCCTCTTTGACCGCGCGCTGGACGAGACCATCGAGATGTGTACCTTTGAGGGCATCCATGCACTCGGGCATCTGACCTACATGCATCGCTACATCACGGCGGCGGAGATGAAATTCTCCTTCGCCCCCCATATGGAAAAGATCGAGCATCTCTACCGCACCCTCATCACGCGGGGCATCGCGCTGGAGCTCAACGTCTCCTCCCTCCGCCGAGGACTGGGTGTGGCCATGCCTACCTTGGAGCTTCTTAAATTCTATGCTGATTGTGGCGGAAAGCTCGTCACCATCGGCTCGGACGCACATGCCCCCACCGATCTCGCCAAGCCCATCCGTAAGGGCTACGCTCTCCTCGGCGCGGCGGGCTTTGACTCGGTCGCCGTTATGCGAAACGGCGAACTGATCCCCCACCCCATCAACTAACGCGGCAACCGAAAGGATCACTCCCATGAAACTGGAAAATTTCAGCCTTCTCTACCCCGACGCAGCGAGTCTGCAGGCCCACCTCAGCGGCGCGGACGCCCCCGACGTGGATATGTACACCCTGCAGGAGCTGGGCATGCTGGAGATCTTCAATCCCAAAAGCCTGCCCGCGGTCGAATACGTCACCGCCGATCCCGCGGTCATTGCCTACCGCAACCAGACCTTCTCAGATCTTCTCACCAACCCCGAGCTGACCGAGACGCTTCAGCGGCTCGTGCCCGTCCTGCAGGACATCACCGAGCTCCGCCGTCTCGAGCAGGACGCCGAGGGAGACGGCGACACCGCCTCCTACCTCTCCAGCATGACCGAGATCGAGCTCTACATCACGTGCGTGGACATACTCCATAAGGGGCTGGGCGCGGCGCGCGACCGCATCAAGGGCACAGCGTTTATCCGTCTCGCCGACTACGTGCGCGAGCTGGCTGAGTCCGACTACTACCGCGAGCTCAACGAAAAACTGGCTGAACTGACAAAGCGCGTGCGTGAGATCCGCAGCGTGACCATCGGCGTCAACCTCGACGCCCAGCTCCGCCCCGCGCAGGCGGGCGTGCTGTCCATCAACGCCGAGCCCTTCCATTCGGGCGACGTGCTGGACAAGATCCTGCGCCTCAACTTCAAGGGCGACGAGTACACCTGCATCGCAAGTCTCGTTCCCTTTGGCAAAAAGCAGACCGAAAACCAAAAGACCGCCCTCTCGCTGGCCTTCAACTCGGCCATCGCCGAGGTCTACCGTTCCTCCCTGCGCTCCTGGCGGCGCATCGTGCAGAGCTACGTGCTGGAAAACACCGACTTCCTCCTCGGCCTTATGCCCGAGATCGAGTTTGTGGTCAAGGGCACGCAGCTGCAAAAGGCCCTCGTCGAGCGCGGCTGTCCCCTCACCGCCCCCATCCTCCGTCCCATGGAGGAGCGGGTATTCCGCGCCACCGAGCTGTGCAACCCAGCCGTCGCGCTCAAACTGGCCGAGGGCGAAACGGTGGTACCCAACGACGTCGCCTTTGACACCACCCCCGAAAACGCGCTGATCTACGTGCTGACGGGCCCCAACCGCGGTGGCAAATCCGTCATCACCTGCGCCATCGGTCTCTGTCAGGTCATGCTTCAGCTCGGCATGTATCTCCCCGCCAAGCGGTGCGAGATCAGCCCCGTGGACGGCATATTCACCCACTTCCCGACGGGTGCGGACGACACCATTGACAAGGGCCGTCTCGGCGAGGAGTGCGCGCGACTCGGCGAGATCTTCGACGCCGTGACGGCGCACAGTCTGGTGCTTCTGGACGAATCCCTGTCCTCGACCGGCTCCTACGAGGCCTCCTACATCGCCGCCGAGGTGCTGGCGGGACTCGCCCGCGTGGGCTGCCGCACCCTGTTCTCCACCCACCTGCACGAGCTGGCCGCTGAACTGGACCGCATCAACGCCGAGTCCACCCGCGACGGCGGCGCGCGCATCGACACGCTGGTGGCAGGCATTGAGGGCGAGGGACGCCGTTCCTTCCTCATCACCCGCGCCAAGCCCGACGGCCGCTCCTACGCCCGCGACATCGCCGAGCGGTATGGTCTGACCTACGATTCCATCCTCAAAAAGATCGGCAAGTGACGATCGGAAAGGTACCTGTATGACGAAGAGACTCTACAAATCCAACAAAAATAAAATGATCGACGGCGTATGCGGTGGCATTGCCGAATACTTTAACGTCGATCCCACCCTGATTCGCCTTGCCGCCGTTCTGTTTTGTGTAGCGGGCGGCAGCGGCCTTCTCGCCTACATCGTAGCTGCCATCATTGTCCCCCGTGCCCCCGAGGGCATCGGAGGGAACACCGACACCACCCAAAGCACGCCGAACGGCGGCGACGGTACGAATGCCTGACCCTACTCTACATACAAGAAAGGAATAATAAACTATGGATACCTTGCTGAAAGTTTTAGAGGACGACGCCACCCTTACCCCCGAGCAGCTCTCGGTCATGCTGGACAAAGAGGTCGGCGAGATCCGCGACATGATCAAAAAGTACGAGTCTGACGGTGTCATCGTGGGCTACAAGACCCTCATTGACTGGGACAAGACTGACCGCGAGTACGTCACCGCCATGATCGAGGTCAAGATCACCCCCCAGCGCGACCGTGGCTTTGACCGCATCGCCGAAAAGATCTACCACTACCCCGAAGTGCAGAGCGTGTACCTCATGTCGGGCGGCTTTGACCTCTGCGTGCTCATTGAGGGCCGCACCATGAAGGAAGTCGCCTACTTCGTCGCCCAAAAGCTCGCCCCCATTGAGTACGTGGTATCCACCGCCACCCACTTCGTGCTCCGCAAGTACAAGGACAAGGGCGTCATCTACGGCGCACCCGAGATCGATGAGAGAGGAAACTACGTCTGATGGCATCCATTGATTACGAAAGAATCCTGCCCCGCGCCGTGGTGGATATGCCCTCCTCGGGAATACGGAAATTTTTTGACATACTGGACAGCATGACCGACGTCACCGCCCTCACGGTCGGTCAGCCCGACTTCGTCACCCCGTGGAAGATCCGCGAGGCGGGCATTGAGAGTCTGGTCACGGGTAAGACCTACTACACCTCCAACGCGGGCACCATGGAGCTCCGCCGCGAGATCAGCCGCTACATGAGCCGCCGCTTTGATCTCACCTACGCCCCCGAGCACGAGATCGTGGTCACGGTGGGCGGCAGCGAAGCCATCGACATGGCCATGCGCGCCATCCTCGAGCCGGGAGACGAGATTATCATCCCCACCCCCTGCTTTGTGTGCTATGAGCCGCTGGCCCGCATGACGGGCGCCGTTCCCGTCATCGTGGAGACCCGCAACGAGGACAAATTCAAGCTCACCCCCGAGCTGTTGGAGGCGGCCATCACCCCCAAGACCAAAATGCTGGTGCTGGCCTACCCCAACAACCCCACGGGTGCCATCATGGACGCCGACGATCTCGAGAAGATCGCCAAGATCCTGCGCGAGCACCAGATCATCGTCCTTTCGGACGAGATCTACGCCGAGCTGACCTACGGCCAGCGGCACACCTCCATCGCTTCCCTGCCCGAGATGTGGGAGCGCACCGTGGTTGTGAGCGGATTTTCCAAGGCCTACGCTATGACGGGCTGGCGACTGGGCTACATCTGCGCCCCCGAGCCTCTGGCGCGCCAGATGCTTAAGCTCCACCAGTACGCCATCATGTGCGCCCCCACCACCGCCCAGCTCGCCGCCATCGCCGCCCTGCGGGATTGTGACGAGGACGTAGCCGCCATGACGGCCGAGTACGACCGCCGCCGCCGCTACATTCACAACGGGCTGAACGCCATCGGTCTGGATGCCTTTGAGCCCGAGGGGGCATTCTACATCTACCCCCACGTCGGAAAATTCGGACTTTCCAGCGAGGAATTCTGCGAGCGATTGCTCTACGAACACAAGTGCGCCATCGTCCCCGGCGTTGCCTTTGGGGCAAGCGGCGAGGGCTTTGCCCGCATCTCCTACGCCTACTCGGTCAAGCACATCACCGAGGCGCTGGAGCGCATTGAGCATTTCACCAAGAAGCTCTCCTGACGCCCAAAAGGAATAGATATGAGAAGAATCCTCATCAGCGGCGGCTCGCGCGGCATTGGCCGCGCCTGCGTGCGCGCTTTTGCGCAAAACGGCGATGCCGTCGCATTTATCTACTGTCAAAACGATGCTGCCGCCCGCGAGGTGGAGGGCGAAACGGGCGCTGTCGCCATTCGCGCCGATATTTCCGATCCCGAGGCGGCGCGCGCCGCGGCTCTCGAGGCAGAAAAAAAGCTCGGCGGCACGGTTGACGTTCTCGTCAACAATGCCGCCGTCGCGTGGATCGGGCTTATGCAGGACATGACCGACGCCGAGTGGCGTCGGGTGCTGGATACCAATTTGTCGGGCGCATTCTACCTCTCCCGCGCCGTGGTGAGCGGTATGATTCGCAACCGCTACGGGCGCATTCTGCACGTCGGCTCCATGTGGGGTAAGACGGGCGCCTCCTGCGAGGTTGCCTACTCGACCACCAAAGCGGGCCTGCGCGGTCTGACCATGTCCATGGCCAAGGAGCTGGGCCCCTCGGGCATTACCGTCAACTGCGTTGAGCCGGGGCTGATCGACACCGACATGAACGCGTCTCTGGATGCTGACACCAAGGCATCTCTCTGCGCCGAAACGCCTCTCGGCCGCATGGGAGCTCCCGACGAGGTCGCCCGCGCCGTCCTCTTCCTCACCTCGGATCAGGCCGCCTTCATCACAGGGCAGATCCTCGGGGTGGACGGAGGCATGGCGATTTAAAAATGGGGGTTTATCTGGGAGAACGCCGGGGGAACTTCTTGAAAGAAGTTCCCCCGAACCCCCTCAAGAACCTTCAAAAAATATATTTAAAAGAGCGTTTTGAAATATATGTTTTTTAAGGTTTTTGGGAGTCCAGAACCCTTCGCGATATTTGCCGCAGGCAAATTCGCACCGAACGAAGTGAGGAGGTTTTCAAAAAGGGTTCTGGTGGGGTGCAGGGGTGAAACCCC
>CAJGEA010000033.1 GCA_904502015.1 uncultured Clostridia bacterium
AAGACCCTCGTAGCTTTGTGCGATCTCGGTCGTGCCTCCGCGAAGGGTCAGATCCACCTCGGCGTGCATGCCGTCGTCTGCCGCGCGAATATGGATGCTGCCGTCTGTCACGAGGATGCTTCCGTCGCTGTGCAGACCGTCATCCATGGACGTGACGGTGATCTTACCGCCGCTGATCGTCAGCGTGCCTGCGGCCTTAAGCCCTTTGGCGCTGATCGAGGCCTTGTTACTGTTTCCCTCCATCATGCCGCCTCCGGGACGTCCCATGCCGCCCATGCCGGGGCGATTCGAGGGAATTCCCGGATTCGTCGTTGTATTATTGGAGGAGGATTGTTCCCGCAGCGCAGAGCCGTCGGCATCCTTGGTCTCAATAACGATGGTACCACCGCTGACCGTAAGATCGGTCGCCGCCGAGAGTCCATCGCCCATGGCGGTGACATAGAGAGCGCCGCCCTGCACCTCGATCTGTCCCTTGCCCTCGGTCTCGGCGTTGGCGGTTTTAATACCGTCTCCTCCTGCCGTGACGTGGATCTCACCACCCGATACGGAAAGGGAGTCGTTCGCGCGTATGCCCGCGCCTACCGACGCGATAATCACCGTTCCTCCTTCGATTTTGAGGTCATCCTTGGTGTTGATGCCCTTGTCGGCGTTGCCCGTGACGCGCAGCGTACCTTCACCGCCGACGGTCAGATCGTCGCAGGCGTACACGCAGGCGTTGGGGTAAATCCCCCCCTCGGCCTGCTGATCGTCGGGCACAAGGTAATCGCTTCCGTCAGCGAGCAGATTGACCGAATCCCTTGTAGTGGTGAGCACAACACGCTTGGGCGCGCTCTTGACGTAAATGGCAGGGCCCAAGGTGGACGTGACCGACACGCCGTTGAGAATCAACTCTACTTTGGCGGTGTCCTGCGTATCTACCACGATTTGCCCATTTGTGAGCGTACCGCTGACGAGATATTGCCCTGCGGCAGTAATGGTCAGAAGCTGTCCGTCAGCGGCCGCGCCGCCGCCTTCAATATTGATGGCTTCGCCCAAAGTGATCACGGTTTCCCCTGTGGGGGTGTAGTCACCGCCCGTTGGCGTTCCCTCGGTTTCGGGGAGAGCGGGTATGGTATCGGGGGTAACGCTTTGCTCGGCATCGCCCGTGACTCCCTCGGGGCGCGTGCCGTTGTTCAATCCTGCGTGTGAGCCGTCTGCCTTGTCACAGCCGGCAAGGCCCACGACGAGCGCGCCGACCAATCCCGCGATGGCGAGGGTTCGGCTGATTCTGTGCATTTTCATATCGGAAACTCCTTTGCGAGTTATTATCAATCATGACAATAGTATACCACCGCCGTGTGGACAGAAAAAGAACAAAAATGTGAATATTTATGAAAAATACGTGAAAGCGGTGCGAAAAACGCCGTGATTCAGAAAGGAATCCTATGAAGCTGACGTTGATTGCCACCTGTATGTTCGGCCTGGAAAAGCTCCTCGGCGAGGAGATCGATGCCCTTGGACTCAAGCGGTTGGATACCATGGACGGCCGCGTGACCTTTGAGGGTGAGGAGGCGGATATTCCCCGCGCCAATATCGCCCTGCGCTGTGCCGAACGGATTTTTATTCGCCTGGGGCAGTTTCCCGCCACTACCTTTACCGAGCTGTTTGACGGCACGAAGTCCCTGCCGTGGGAGGAATGGATCGGGCGCACCGATGCGTTCCCCGTAAAGGGACACTCCATCAAGTCGGGGCTTACCTCGGTTCCCGATTGCCAGAGTATCGTCAAGAAGGCAGTCGTGGAGAGATTGCACGATGCATATGGCATCCGCTGGTTTGAGGAAACGGGTGTTAAGTACCAGATTGAGTTTTTCCTGTTCAAGGACGTAGTTTCCCTGATGATCGACACGTCGGGCGTGGCTCTGCATAAGCGAGGCTACCGCCCCGAGGCGGGCGCGGCCCCCTTGCGGGAAACGCTTGCCGCCGCCATCGCGCTTACCGCACGCCCACGTGAGGATATCCTTTTCTGGGATCCCTTCTGCGGTTCGGGTACCATTGCCATTGAGGCGGCCATGATCGTCAGCGGGCGTGCCCCCGGTCTGGGTCGCTCGTTTGCTGCCGAGCAGTTCGCCCGCGTTCCCGCGAATTTGTGGCAGGATGCCCGCGGCGAGGCTGAGGCGCGTATCCGCACCGATTGTAAATTCGAGGTGTACGCCTCGGACATTGACGAGGACATTCTGGATATTACCTATGAGAATGCTCTCCGCGCAGGTGTGGAGGAGTACCTGAATATTTTTCAGGCCGACGCCCGCAAGATCCGCCGCGAGGATCGAAAGGGAACCGTGGTGTGCAATCCGCCCTACGGCGAGCGTATGGGCGAGCGCGAGGAGATTGAACGCCTGTACCAACAGCTCGGCGGCTCGATCGGTACGTTCTACCCGTGGCAGGTCTACGTTCTGACCTCCTGCGATCGCTTCGAGCGACTGTACGGTCAGCGCGCCGATAAAGTCAAGAAGCTCTACAACGGTATGCTCCCGTGCTACCTCTACGAGTATTTTCGTCCCGCTGAACTTCGTGAAAAGGGAAGAAAATCCGATCAGCACAAGGGGGATTGGCCGCATAAGCGCGACGGCGGCCGATATGCCGAAAAGGGAAAGAAACCGCCCCGAAAGTAACGCGTCATGATATGGCAAGACATGGCAATTTACCATGAAATGCTTATACTGTTTGCATATTGCCCAACAACCAACTTGGGGAATTTGCCCTTCGTTTGATGGGAAATTGAAACGTAATTGTAAATAATGACACCTTTCTTGAACAAAATCACAAAAAAACTGTTGACAAATTGGTGAATGTGTGGTATATTAAATCCAAATAGCCCTAAAATCGTTTGTGAATAGTCACAACCGTACTGTAAAATTGCCCAAAAGGCGAGGTATATTTGGTCAAGCCATGTCAAACCGGGGCGAAAGGAGAGGATGCCCATGCCGCGTTTTTTCGTACAACCGTCAGCCATAAGTGGCGATACCGTCACGCTCACGGGGGATAACGCGCGCCATGCCGCCTACTCTCTGCGTTTGGCCGTTGGCGATCACGTTACTGTTTGCTGTGACCGTGTGGCCTACGAGTGCAAGCTTGTGGCTTTTGACGGCGAGACCGTGGCGGGACGTATCCAATCGTCCGCCCCCGCCGACACCGAGCCTCCCTACGTCGCCCATTTGTATCAAGCACTCCCAAAGGGAGACAAGCTGGATACCGTCATTCAGAAGGCGGTGGAGTGCGGCGTTTCCTCGGTCACTCCGTTTGAGAGCAGCCGTTGCATCGTGCGCTGTAAGCCCGAGGCAGAGGCGCGTAAGACCGAACGGCGCGCCCGTATCGCCGAGGAGGCCGCCAAGCAGTGCGGTCGAGGCATCATTCCCACCGTGTACCCCACGGTGTCGTTCGCGTCGGCAATGGATTCGGTTGCCTCCTGCGACCTTGTCCTGTTCTGCTACGAGGGCGAGAATACCCGTTCGCTTAAAGCCATTCTCACCGAAAATGCTACCCGCTTCTCCAATACGATCGCTGAGGGACGCGCGCCCGAGATCGCCATCGTCGTGGGTAGCGAGGGCGGATTTTCTCCCGACGAGGCGGCAGAGGCTGCAGCCCGCGGCTACGCCATGACCAACCTTGGTCGGCGCATTCTCCGCACAGAAACCGCAGCAGGCGTGGTGCTGTCCTGCCTGATCTACGAGCTTGAATTATAAACACGCGAGTTTATAATTGATGCATTCTTTTTGTTATCCTTTTGAAGTTTAATAAATAAAGAGAGGTAAACGTTCATGTCTAACAGACTGTTCCAGAGTGTGATCCATCAGATGAAGGATGCGGTTGACCGCGTGATCGGCGTCATCGACGAAACGGGTGTCATCATCGCATGCTCCGAATTGGTGAAGATCGGTGAGGTTCGTCAGAACGTCCGCGATGAGCTTGCCTATACGGCGGATATCGTGGTATCGGGCGGCTACACCTATCGCCCCCTGACCAACGGTTCTAAGAGAGAGTACATCGTGTTCGTAGAGGGAGAGGATTCCGAGGCGGATAAGACCTCCCGTTTGCTGGTTGTTGCCCTGAGCAACATCAAGAATCTATACGACGAGAAGTACGATAAGGCATCCTTTATCAAGAATATCATTCTCGATAACATCCTGCCCTCGGATATCTACATCAAGTCCAAGGAGCTGCATTTTAACGCCGAGGAATCACGCGTGGTACTGCTCGTGAAGTTCTATGGCAAGACCGATATGATGCCCTTTGAGATGCTGCAAAATATGTTCCCCGACAAGACACACGATTACGTGATCTCTGTGGGCGAGCATGATATCGTTCTCGTCAAGGAGGTCAAGGCAGGCTCGGAGAACCGCGACATTGAGAAGATCGCTACCAATATCGTGGATACGCTGTCCTCTGAATTCTACACCAAGGTGTCTGTTGGTGTCTCTACCGTTGTAGAGAACATCAAGGATCTGGCGCGCGCCTATAAGGAATCCCAGATCGCTCTGGACGTCGGTAAGGTGTTTGAAACCGAAAAGAACGTGGTCAGCTACGAAAACCTCGGCATCGGCCGCCTGATCTACCAGCTTCCCACCACCCTCTGCGATATGTTCCTGCAGGAGGTGTTCAAGAAGGGTAGCCTGGAGTCGCTGGATCGCGAGACGCTTATGACTATTCAATGCTTCTTTGAGAATAATCTGAACGTATCCGAAACCTCCCGTAAGCTCTTCGTCCACCGCAATACGCTGGTATACCGCCTGGAGAAGATCCGCAAGCTGACGGGCTTGGATCTGCGCGAGTTTGAGCATGCCATCACCTTCAAGGTTGCTTTGATGGTTAAGAAGTATCTCAATTCCAAGTCCACCAAATTCTGATTCTGACACCTCCGTATAATCGAATAAATACCAAACGGTGCGACATACACTATGGTCATACCCGTGAAACAAGAGGAAACCGAACAGAATGAAACAAATTGCATACCAGATTCGGGGTCATATCTCATCGGATATGACCCCCGCTATCCGAGCATCGGCCGAGGCCATTGAGGTCGTCTGCCGCGCTGACGTGATCGAGGGAGATCCTCCGTTGATCACGCTGGAGCTGGAGGACAGCCACGATACCGACGATGCCCGTTCCTCTGTGGAGGAAACTCTTTCCCGTATCCTGCAAGCCAAAGGGCTGGAGCTGGGCGAGCGCGCCGATATCCGCCACTATACCACCGCCCCCGATCCCGAAACCTCACATACCGAGAAGAAGATCCGACTTTCGACCGCGATTGGCACGACGATTACCGCCGTCCTGCTGGCCATCTTCATCACGTTTTCCCTGACTACCGTGTACCACCGCGTCACCGCGCCCGACGCTACTATTGGCTCGGGACAGGGCGAGGTGGACGACAGCTACGCCGAGATCAACGTCATTGATCGGCTGTTCCAAGCCCTGTCGGTGTATGATCTGGACGACGAAACCCTCCTTCGCACCGTTATTGACAGCTACATTGCCGCAACGGGTGACCCGTATGCCTGCTATTATGATGCCGAGGAGTACGCCGAGCTGATCAAGCAGCAGAACGGACAAATGAGCGGCATCGGCGTGACCGTTGTGAAATGGGAAACAGAGATCGACGGCGTCACGCAAACTGTAATCGCTATTGTTGACGTCTATTCGAACGGCCCTGCTGATCAGGCGGGCGTTCTGCCCGGTGACCTGATTGTTGCCGTGGGTAAGGGCGAGGACAAGCAGACTGTGGATAGCCTCGGCTTTGAGGCGGCCAAGGATCTGATCCGCGGCGAAACGGGTACCGAGTGCGCGTTTACCGTGTTGCGTAAATCTGCCGATGGGGCGGTTGCGTACCACGATCTCACCATAACCCGCGCCGAGGTGGTTGCCGAAACCGTGTTCGGGCATAAATACGCCGCCGATCCTACGGTGGGCATCATCAAGATCACTCGCTTTGACAATACCACAGCCCCCCGCTTCACCGAGGTGGTCAATAGCCTCGTCGGAGCAGGCTGTACCCATTTCGTCATTGACCTGCGCGATAACCCCGGCGGTATGCTCACCGCCGTTGAGGATATGCTGATCTACTTCCTTGAGGACGGTGATCTCATGATCTCCACCAAGGACAATACCGGTAAAGAAGAAAAGTCCTACGTGACCACCAAACAAAAGGAAGGAAAGCTGCAGTGCGGCTCGGGCGAACTCACGGTAGCGGACGTAGGAAAGTACAAGGATCTGAATATCGCCGTGCTGATCAACGGTGAAACCGCCAGCGCGGCCGAGTTGTTCACCGCCAACGTGCGAGATCATGAGCTGGGCATCGTCGTTGGTACGAAATCCTACGGCAAGGGCTCGATGCAGACCACCTACCCGTTGTCCCGCTTCGGCTTTGATGGCGCACTCAAGCTCACCACCCGCTTCTACTATCCCCCCTCGGGTGAGGATTATAACGGTAAGGGCATCACCCCCGAGGCCGAGCTGTTCGTGGAGCTCAGCGAGGAGGCGAAGGCCTATCCGCTGTCCCTTTTGCCCGACGAGCTGGACAATCAGCTCACCGCCGCTATTTCGGCCCTGAAGCGGTAAAAATTTAAACCAATCAACAACATCAATCAACCAAAGGAGATAAACCCATGGCAGAGAAACAGTTGTATACAAAACAAGGCTACCAGGAGCTCGTTGATGAGCTCAAGTACTTAAAGCTCACCCGCCGCGAGGAGATCAAGGAACAGATCGCCATCGCTCGCGGATTTGGTGACTTGTCCGAGAACGCCGAGTACGACGAGGCAAGAACCGAGCAGGCAAAGGTGGAGGCACGCATCCTTGAGCTGGAGAGCCTCATTGAGAACGCCGAGGTCATCGACGAGAAGAACATGGACATGCGTACCATCAGCTTGGGCTCGGTGGTGCATCTGCATGACGAGGACAAGGGCGAGGACGTGACCTATAGCATCGTTGGCTCGAACCAGGCAGACGCCCTTGTGCGCATGATTTCGGATCAGTCCCCCATCGGTCGTGCTCTTATGGGCCACCGCGCAGGCGACACCGTGACCGTGTCGACCCCCGTTGGCGAGCGTCGCTTCACCATCGTGGACGTCAACCGCGCCGGCGTGCATAACGCTTGATTACATGATCGGAGTAGGGAAGGAGGGACACTGTCCTCCTTCCCCCTCATTTTATTATTGTTGTCTGGGGAGAGATTCCCATGCCTTCGGAAACGGAAAGGAAATTGTATGTCAGAAAATAGGCCGAATCATAGCGAGGAGAAGCTTGAGCCTGCCGACCTCGCCGAAACCAGCCCCGTAATGAAATGGCTGGATAATTTCTGGTATCACTATAAATGGACGGTCATCGTGGTGATCTTTTTCGTGTCGGTCATCACGGTTGCCATCGTTCAATTTGCCACAAGACCCGAGTACGATATCCATATCGTCTACGCGGGCTACTACCGCATGGATTCCGCCGAGCGCGCCCGCTTTGAGGATACCGTCAACGGCATCTGTCCCCGCGATTTCAACGGAAACGGGGAAAAACTCGTCAACATTCGGGATTTCCAGATCTATTCGGAGCAGGAGATGATCGAGGAGCAGTCTCGCTACGAGGCCGAGAGCGACCATTTTGTCATCAACCGCAAGTACAACGCGGACGAGTTCAACAGCTTCTCCAACTATACCCTGACGGGGGATAGCGCGGTCTACATCATCAGCCCCTCACTCTACGAGAATCTCAAAAGTGCCGACCGACTGGCACCTCTCTCGGATCTGTATCCCGACGGCAATCTGCCCGCAGGGGCAATGGAGGATGGCATCGGTATCGCGTTTGGGGAAACTGATTTCTATCGATATAACCCCTCCATGCAGGTGCTCCAAGATGACCTTGTTCTGTGCATTTTGAAGCCCAATCTGGTTGGCGCGAACAGCAAGGATAAGGCCTATGGCGAGGCGAAGGAGTTTTTCTGCGCCGTTGCCGACTACCGCGTAGAGAAGTAACCGTCATGATTGTGACATAAACAAAGAGGTATCTTGTGAAGCAAAAGAATTCTATATCATCGGTAGTTGTTCTGTTCACCGCTGCCATCATCTGGGGCTTTGCCTTCGTGGCACAGGTCAAGGGCGGCGACCACGTCGGTGCGTTTACATTCATCAGCATTCGATTCTTGATGGGCGGACTCGTGCTCATTCCCGTGTACGCGCTCTTTGAGAGAAACCGCACCACGCCGCCGACCGAGCGAAAGAAAAAGAACCGCCTCACCCTCGTTGGTTCGCTCCTTGCGGGTGTTGCGCTGTTTACCGCGTCCTCGCTTCAGCAGTTCGGCATTAATATGACCCGTGATCCCGGTAAAGCAGGATTTATCACGGGGCTGTATACCGTGCTGACACCGGTCTTCTACTTTCTGATTTTCCGCAAGAGGACGGGCTGGAACACGTGGGTGGGGTGCATTTTGGCTACCGTGGGCCTGTATATGCTGTGCTTGCAGGAGGGTATGTCCTTTGAATTTGGCCTTGGAGAGCTGCTTTTGTTCTTTAACGCCGTCATGTGGGTAACGCAAATTCTCATCGTAGATCGCTTCGTTGCGGACTGTGATCCCATCCGCTTTTCGTCGTGGCAGTTTTTGACCTGCGGTGTGCTTGCCGGGATCGCCGCGCTGATCTTTGAATCGCCCGCATGGGAGGGAATCCGCTCAGCCATGATCCCGCTGCTGTACTGTGGGCTTCTTTCCACGGCAGTCGGATTTACCTTGCAGGTGGTGGGACAGAAAATGTCGGAATCTCCTACTACGGCCGCCATCATCATGTCCACCGAATCGGTGTTTGCCGCGGTGGGCGGTGTGCTGTGGAATCTTATAACCCCCGCCCATCTCCACGTCACGCAGGAGATCGGGGCGGTCGGATACGTAGGATGCGCCGTGATCTTTGCAGGTATCATTCTTTCCCAAATTTCGGTGGGACGTAAAAATATGCCCGGGAAAGCGATTCAGTAAATATTATTTGTTTTTTTGAAATATTTTCATATTGTCCTTGACTTGTCGGGAAGAATATGATATAATAGTATCGTAATCTAATACCTTGGAGGACAAATCGTATGAAGCGTATTAAGACTCTGGATACAAAGAACCTTTGCGAGAGCGCAAAGAACGGTGGCTGCGGCGAGTGCCAGACCTCTTGCCAGTCCGCTTGCAAGACCAGCTGTGGCGTTGCCAACCAGCCCTGCGAGAACAAGAAGAAGTAATTTTCCTTGCACAAAAATGCCGCCCTGCGGGCGGCATTTTTGTGGTTTATCGCTTACTAAAAACAAAATTAGGAGTCGAGTATGACACATTGTTATAAATTGGGCGGCCTCAATATCGTTCTCGATATTTGTTCGGGCTCCATCCACGTCGTCGATGACGTGGCCTATGACGTGATCGGGATGTACGAGGATCACGCCCGCGAGGAGATCACAAAAGAGATCCTTGCCAAATACCCCGACCGCAGCGTTGTGACCGAGGCGGAGCTTGCCGAGTGCTACGATCAGCTTGAGGAGCTGCGTGCGGCGGGCAAGCTCTTTACCCCCGATAGCTTTGAGCCTATGGCGGGCAAGCTCAAGGAAAAGAGCGCGGGCGTGGTCAAGGCGCTCTGCCTGCACATTGCCCACACCTGCAACCTCAACTGCTCGTACTGCTTCGCCAGCCAGGGCAAGTATCACGGTGATCGTGCCCTCATGAGCTACGAGGTGGGTAAGCAGGCGCTGGATTTTCTGATCGCAAATTCGGGCACGCGCCATAACCTTGAGGTGGATTTCTTCGGCGGCGAGCCGCTGATGAATTTCCAGGTGGTCAAGGATCTGGTTGCCTACGCGCGCAGTATCGAGAAGGCGGCGGGCAAGAATTTCCGCTTTACCCTCACCACCAACGGCGTGCTCATTGACGACGACGTGATCGACTTTGCCAACCGTGAGATGAGCAACGTGGTGCTGAGTCTGGACGGCCGCAAGGAAGTCCATGACCGCTATCGCGTGGACCACGCGGGCCGAGGAAGCTGGGAGCAGATTGTTCCCAAATTCCAAAAGCTGGTGGCGGCGCGCGGCAATAAGAATTACTATATGCGCGGCACGTTTACCCATGCCAACCCCGATTTCCTCAAGGACATTGAGGAGATGCTGCGCCTCGGCTTTACCGAGCTGAGCATGGAGCCCGTGGTCGGCCCTGCGGACGATCCCTCATCGCTGACCGCCGAGGATCTGCCCATCGTGCTGGAGCAGTACGAAAAGCTGGCCGAGCTGATGCTGGAGCGGCATAAGAGCGGCAATCCCTTTACCTTCTACCACTACATGATTGACCTCAAGGGCGGCCCTTGCATCTATAAGCGCATTTCGGGCTGCGGTTCGGGCACCGAGTACATGGCGGTCACCCCGTGGGGCGACCTCTACCCCTGCCACCAGTTTGTGGGCGAGGAGAAATTCAAGCTGGGCGATATCTGGAACGGCGTTACCAATCCCGAGATGCAGAATGAATTTGCCGCTTGCAACGTCTATGCCCGTCCCGAGTGCAAGGATTGCTGGGCGAAGCTGTATTGCTCGGGCGGCTGCGCCGCCAATGCCTACCACGCTACCGGCTCGGTACGCGGTATCTACGCTTACGGCTGTGAGCTGTTCCGTAAGCGTATGGAGTGTGCCATCATGCTGGAAGCGGCAAAAACGCTGCTCAATGACGGGGACGAATGATGGATACCCCCATCTGTGATTTTGTCAGAGCCTATGCCGATTCCCGAGCCGTGCGTCTGCATATGCCGGGACATAAGGGTAGGGGATCACTGGGTGTCGAATCGCTGGATATTACCGAGATTGCGGGGGCGGACGTCTTGTACGCCCCCGACGGTGTGATCGCACAAAGCCAACAAAATGCCACGGCTTTGTTCGGGAGTGCCAAAACGCTGTATTCGGTTGAGGGCTCGTCACTCTGCATCCGTGCCATGTTGCATCTTGCGGCGATTCACGCACGGTTAGTGGGGAAACGTCCCTTGGTGCTTGCGGTTCGCAACGCGCACAAAACCTTTCTGTCGGCCGTGGCGCTTTTGGATATGCCCGTGGAGTGGATCTATCCTGCCAAGCGGCAGTCGGTGGTTTCTTGCGTGCTGACCCCCGATGAACTGGAAGACATACTGGCAGGAATGGACGAAATGCCTGTTGCTCTGTACGTCACCAGTCCCGATTACCTCGGTAACGTGTCGGATATTGCGGGACTCGCCGAGGTGTGCCACCGACACGGTATACTGTTGCTCGTGGATAACGCGCACGGCGCTTATTTGCAATTTCTCAACCCCTCGCGCCATCCTATGGCGCTGGGCGCGGATCTTTGCTGTGACTCAGCGCATAAGACTCTGCCCGTGCTGACGGGCGGCGCGTACCTGCATATTGCCCATAGAGCCCCCGAGGGCATGGCCGATATGGCTACCGAGGCCCTATCTCTGTTTGCCTCCACCAGCCCGTCCTACCTCGTTTTGCAATCGCTGGATGCGGCGAACGCGTATCTGTCCGCGGGCTACGGCGATCAGCTGTCCCGTATGTGTGCGATGGTGGAGAGGCTTGGGCAAACGCTGACAGATCAAGGCTTTGAGCTTGCTGGTGACGAGCCGCTCAAGCTGACCGCGTGCCCCAAGTCCTACGGATATACGGGGGATGAGATGGCCGAATATCTGGCAGAGCAGGGGATTGTGTGTGAGTTTTCCGACCCCGATTACGTTGTGTTCATGTTTACACCCGAGATCGAGGCGGACGAATTGGCTCGCTTGACGGATGCTCTGGCAATTCTGCCGCGCCGCGCGCCTATTCCGGATATACCACCCATTCCGACTCCTTGTGAGCAGGTGATCTCCATTCGTGAGGCTATGCTCTCGCCGTCCGAGCGTCTGCCCGTTTCGCAGTGTATTGGTCGCGTGCTGGCCTCCCCCAACGTGTCCTGCCCGCCTGCGATTCCCATTATCGCCTGCGGGGAGCGCATTGATGCTCACGCGATTGAGTGCTTTTCCTACTACGGGATCACCCATTGTCGCGTGGTAAAGTGATAATTGGATTTCCATTATAAAGGGTCAGCGAAGCCTAAATGGCAACGCTGACCCTTGTATGTTGTAATAAGATTAGTATGCGATGGTGGTCATGAGGGAATACGCGGGAGAGGAAACATCCAATCGAGAACACTGAACGATAATAGGGCGGTCACTCTCCACCAAAATGGCGTAGGGGGTGTTGCGGGGGATGGTTTTACCCTCGTCACTCACCAGCTTGTCAAGGCGGATGTGGTGGGTGCGCTCATGCTCGCAGGTGGCGTGCAA
>CAJGEA010000034.1 GCA_904502015.1 uncultured Clostridia bacterium
CACTTCGGGCTCGGTGGTGGTCACTTCGGGCTCGGTGGTGGTCACTTCGGGCTCGGTGGTGGTCACTTCGGGCTCGGTGGTGGTCACTTCGGGCTCGGTGGTGGTCACTTCGGGCTCTTTGGCGGTTTGTTCCGTCGGTTGAGAGCCCTCAGGCGCGATCGAGGGCTGTGTCACCGCGGGACGGGTTTCGGGTTCGGTTTGGGGTTCGCTTGACTCACTCTCCGTGCCGTTGGAATCGGTGGTGGCCGTTTCAAGTTCCAATTCAAACCCGGTTTCGGTTGGCTCACCGATGAATTCGGTGGAATCCTCGGACGGCTCCGAGGTAGGCTCGTCAGGGAATTCCAAATCGGTAACCTCGGTCGTGGCAACAACCTCGGAGGTGGCTTGCGCGGTGGGATTGGTGTCTGTCGTGTCACTGCGTGTCACATTACCGCAGGCGACCGCGAGGGACAGAACAACCGACAAGAGGCCGGCGTAAAGTATCCGTTTTTTCATGAATCTTCTCCATTTATTGAGATTCGTCACACGCGCATATTATATCATAAAAAGAAAAGTCGTGTAGGTCCGATTCGCAAGTTTTTATGAAAAGTTTACATTTGTCCATTTACACAAACACACCAACACGGACTTCCGACAGAAAAAGGCTTGCTTTTTCGCAAAAAATGTGCTATAATTATGATGTATTGACACATGACGCGCGCGTGTCCCGCCACGCGCGCGCCCCACATAGGAGGTTTCGTCATGAAAAAAACTGCGAAATTCATACTCGGCCTGACGCTTGCGCTGGTTTGCCTGCTTGCTCTGCAGACAGCCGTATCTGCCGACGCCGCCGCTAGAGAAACGGCTTGCGAAACGGTACTGCCCTCGGCAGACGCCTTGCCGAACGCCGACACCCTACTCGCGGGGTATTTTGAAAATCAGCTTTACGGGATCGAGGACGTCGCCTGCTTTGGCCGCCCTGCCTCTGCCTCGCTCAATGAGGTAGAAGCGCGCATCTATCACGAGGTGGTAGGCTACGCCAAGGAGGTCGCGGCGGGAGCTCGTTCCTCCACCACCTTCACCATCACGTCGGACATCTCCGAGCTTTCCTGGACGGCCGAAGAGCTGGGAACAAGCATCATGGCCGGCGGTTCACTCCGCCAAGAGGCCAAAAACGCGATGCAAGAGCGATTCAGCGCCGCCTTCCGCTCCGACGTGTTCATGGATGTGCTGCTCGCCGATCATCCCTACGAATTTTACTGGTATGATAAAACCGTAGGCATGAGCTTGGCGTACTCCTACAGCTTCAGCATTCAACGCATATCCATTGCGCGCATTGAGCTGCGCTTCTACGTGGCATCCGAGTACGCCGCGGGCGATCTGCAGACTGACATTACCAAAACATCCGCTGCGTCGGGCGCGGCGGCCAATGCCCGCAGCATCGTCGCCTCCCACGCGGACAAGACCGACCTTGCCAAGTTGGAGGCCTACCGTGACGAGATTTGCGCGCTGGTGTCCTACAATAACCAGGCGACGGGTGGCTCGGTTTCCTACGGCAACCCGTGGCAGGTTATTTACGTGTTTGACGGCGACTCCTCCACCAACGTGGTCTGCGAGGGGTATGCCAAGGCATTCAAGTACCTCTGCGACCTGTCCGAATTCTCGGCGGACGTGTACTGCTACCTCGCCAGCGGCATTATGACCTCGGATAGTACAAGCGGCGGCCATATGTGGAACGTGGTGGAGATCGGCGGTCAGAATTATCTCGTGGACGTGACCAACGTGGACGGCAACTCGGTGGGCAAGGGCAACAAGCTCTTCCTTGCGGGTGCCGCATCCAGCAACGGCGGCCAGACGCACACCGTCAGCTGGAATACCCCCCTTTTCCCCTTTGGCTCGTCCCAAACCAACGTAGTATACACCTACTACGAGGACGAGGCGGATCTGTTCTGCGACGGCTACCTGATCATTTCCCCCTCCTCCTACACCGAGAGCAGCCAACCCTCCTATACCGTGACCGTTACGGGCGGTGAGGGCAGCGGCAGCTACACGGCAGGCGAGACAGTAACCCTGATCGCCTCCCCTGCTCCCGACGGTCAGGTTTTTGACCGCTGGGTCGTTGAGTCGGGCAACGTGACTCTTGCCGACGAAACCGCCGCCACCACCACCTTCACCATGCCTGAGGGCAATGTGATCGTCAAGGCCACCTACGTCCCCCTGCATACCCACGACTACAACACGGGCTGGTCTTCGGACGATTCTGCCCATTGGCACGAATGCGCTTGCGGGGACAAAACAGACCTTGCCGCACACGGTTTCGTATGGGTCACCGACAAGGAAGCCACCGAAGACGAGGCGGGTATCCGTCACGAGGCATGCACCGTTTGCGGCATGACTCGGAGCGAGAACACCTCCATCCCCACGTTGGCGCACACCCACGCCATGCAGACCATCCCCGCCACCGAATCCACCTGCACCACGGCGGGTAACAACGCCTACTACCTCTGCACCAAGTGCGGCCGCTACTACGCTGACCCGAACGGTGTGAACGCGACCACCCCCAACGAGCAGTCGCGTCCCCTTGCCGCTCACGAATACGATCCGGAGTGGAAGCACAGCCTCAATGCCCACTGGAAGGAATGCGCCTGCGGCGACAGAGGGGAGATGGCGGGACACACCCACGAGAAGACCTCTTCGACGTCCCCCACCTGCACCGCGACGGGTGAGAACGTCTACACCTGCGTATGCGGGCATAGCTACACCGAGCGCGTTCCTGCCCCCGGGCACGGATATATAAGTCGCATCATCAAGCAGCCCACGGTGGCTGCTACAGGCATTCGGGAATACATCTGCAGCTACTGCGGCCACACCTATACCGAGGAGATCCCCAAACTGGATCCTCCGGAGACCGAACCCGAGGTGACCACCGCCGAGCCCGAAGTGACTACCACCGAGCCCGAGGTGACCACCGCCGAGCCTGAAGTGACTACCACGGAACCCGAGGTGACCACCGCCGAGCCTGAAGTGACCACCGCCGAGCCTGAAATGACTACCACGGAACCCGAAGTGACTACCACCGAGCCCGAAGAAACTACCACGGAGCCCGAGGTGACTACACCCGAACCCGTGGTGACCACCGCCGAGCCGGAAGTGACCACCGCCGAGCCGGAAGTGACCACCGCCGAGCCTGAAATGACTACCACGGAACCCGAGGTGTCTACCACCGAGCCCGAAGAAACTACCACGGAGCCCGAGGTGACTACAACCGAACCCGAGGTGACCACCGCCGAGCCGGAAGTGACCACCGCCGAGCCAGAAGTGACTACCACGGAACCCGAGGTGACCACCGCCGAGCCAGAAGTGACTACCACGGAACCCGAGGTGACTACAACCGAACCCGAGGTGACCACCGAACTCGACGAGTCGAGTTTGGAGCCCGAGGTAACTACCGCAGAGTCCGAAACAACCACCGCAGAGCCCGAATCCGTCGTTCTGGAAACCATTGACCTATCCGATCTTCTTGACGTTGGATGTTCCTCTGCCGTGAGCACTCCCGCCATTCTGGTTCTTCTGCTTTCGCTGGGCATGGGCTATATGCTCTGCCGCCGCAGGGATGAAGCGTAAAGCGAGCCCCGCCCGCTACGCTGACAAAAATCATACCCCCTTGTGCCCACGCACAAGGGGGTATTCGTTATCATTTCAGCTCTACAACGGTCACACCGCCGTCGCCCTCGCCGTATTTTCCAATGCGGAAGGAAGCAATGCGGCGATCACTTTTGAGGAACTTCCACAGCGCGTTTCGAAGCGCGCCCGTTCCCTTTCCGTGAATCAGATGCACCACGCGGATGTTATACATGATGGCATCGTCCAGGTACTTATCCACCGCCAGCCACGCCTCGTCACCGGTCATGCCGCGCAGGTCGATCTCGTCTCTAAAGCTGTTGGAGCGCTCCACGGTCACTGAGGAGCGAACGGTGCGGGTAGAGGGGGTGTCCTTTTTCTTTTTAGCTTGCCCACGCTCGTCCACCTCAATGAGCCGCAGATCCTCGATGCGCGCCTTGGTGCGTACCACGCCTGCCTGCACGGGAACGAGATTACCCTTGGGCTCGTCGGTCACGATACCCTCCTTATGGATGGTCACGATGCGCACGCGGTCGCCCTTACGGAGCGGGCGGGGCAGAACGTAGCCCTCATCCTCCTCCACCGCCACCTCTACGGGATCGAAAATATCCCCCGTGGCGCGGAGATGCTCGCGGACGGCGCGACGCGCGGCCTCCAGCTCAGCGGCGGCCTTGGCAGACTCCTGCGCCTTGCGCATTTTCTCCATCTGCTCGTATATGAAATCGCAGGAGGCCTTGGCGGATTGCACCATGGCCGCCGCCTTCTTGCGGGCGTTCTCGGCCTCGCGCTCGGCTCCCTCAACCCGCTTGCGGATCTGTCGCTCGGCTTCTTCCTTGAACCGCTCGTACTCCTCGCGCAGACGGGTGGCCTCGGCACGCTCCTTTTCCATCTGCACGCGGCTGGCCTCAAGCTGCTCGATCACACTCTCAAAGCTCTTGTTCTCTGAGCTGACCAGCGCGCGAGCGCGGTCAATGATGGCGGGAGACAGACCGAGCTTGCTGGAAATGGCGAACGCATTGGATTTACCGGGTGCGCCGATGACCAGCTTGTAGGTGGGCTTGAGGGTCTCCACGTCAAATTCACAGCTCGCGTTACACACGCCGGGGGTATCCAACGCGTAGGCCTTGAGCTCGGCGTAGTGGGTGGTAGCCAGGCAGCAAGCGCCCGCCTCGCGCACCGACTCAATGATGGCGACAGCGAGTGCCGCTCCCTCAACGGGATCGGTGCCGCCGCCCAGCTCGTCGAACAGAACGAGGGATCGCTCCCCCACCTGCTCCATGATGGACACGATGTTAACCATGTGAGAGGAAAAAGTGGACAGCGATTGCTCGATGCTCTGCTCGTCACCGAGGTCGACGAGGATGTTGTCATAGGTGCAGATGCAGGAGGTTTCCTCGCAAGGGATATGGAGCCCTGCCTGGGTCATGAGGGCGAACAGTCCCAGCGTTTTCAGCGACACGGTCTTGCCGCCCGTATTGGGGCCCGTGATGACGAGGGTATCAAACGATTCGCCCAGCGAGAGGTCAATGGGCACAACGCGATCCTTATCAATGAGGGGATGGCGCGCGCCCACGAGGTTGACCGAGCGATCTCCCGACACCGTGGGTGCCACGGCGCGCATACGGGTGGACAACTCGCCGCAGGCGAAAATGAAGGAAAGCTCGTTGATATTCTTATAGTTAAGCCACAGGGCGTCGCCTACCTCGCCCACCGCTGCCGACAACTCGGCCAGAATGCGCTCAATCTCCCGCTCCTCCTTGGTCTGAAGCATACGGATCTCGTTATTGGCATCCACCACCGCCATAGGCTCGATGAAAATGGTGGCACCCGTGGAGGAGGTATCGTGGATCAGGCCGCGCACCTCGCTCTTGCACTCGGCCTTGACGGGGATGACGTAGCGGCCGCCACGCATGGTGACAAGGTTCTCTTGCAGGTATTTTGCGTTGCTCGATATGATCTTTTGCAGGGTTTCCTTGATTTTGGCGTTCTCGTTGCGAATCTTACGGCGGATGTCGGCCAGCACGGGAGAGGCCTCGTCGGCCACCATCTCCTCGGACGGGATGGCTCGGGTGATGCGCTCCTCGAGGTAGCGGTTGATGATGAGGCGGTCGAATATCTCATCCAGCACGGTGTCGAACGGATGGTTGCCCGTGTGGTAATCCTGCAGGATGCGCGCCGTTCTCAGGACGTTCGCGCAATCCAGCAGCTCACGTGGGGAGAGGATCGCCCCCTTCTCGGCGCGCTCGCATGCCGAGGACACATCACGAACGCGCCCAAAGGAGGGCGCGCCCTTGGCGTCAGCCAGCCGACGGGCATCGGTGGTGCGGCGGAGGCGGCGGAGGACGGTGTAGGTATCCTCGGTGGGACGAAGCCCACGCGCCATGACCTTCGCGCCCTCGGTTTCGGCGCAATCCTCCAGCATGGCGCAAATTTTATCAAATTCCAGTGTTCGTATAGTCTTTTCAGAAAAACTCATGGTAGTCCTTTCTCGCGGGCAGAATCACTCGCGAAGGGATTGGTCAGATGCAGTATCAGTTGCCGCGCCCCGTGAGCATGCGTTTTGTGCTCAAAAGCAGGTCGCGAACGGCGCGGAGATTGACAGCCAGCATAGCGGCAACAAGAGCGATGGACACACCCCACATCACGCGAGGATCGTATACCGTGGTCAGTGTCACGGATGCCGTCATGCCGCTGAGCAGAAGGGTGTTGACCGCCACACGGCCAAGCTCACGGTCAAAGCGGATCAGACGATAGGTGGTGACAAGTCGCAGGATGCACACCGCGAGGTAGCTGGCAAGGGTGGCGATGGATGCACCCATGGCACCCCATTCGGGGATCAGCAACAGGTTGAGGACGACGTTTGCCCCCGCGCCGACGAGAGCGGTGATCATGGACCACATCGTACGCTTGCGGGCGAAATACACCGAGCCGAGGAAGGTATCCAGCGCGGTATACACGGTGGCGGCGGTCAGGACGGGGATGTAGATCCACGCGCCCTCATACCCCGTGGCGAACAAGAGTCGGGCAAAGAGGGGCGAGGTGATCATAAGTCCTGCACCGCCGAGGAAGGCAACGGTGGTATAGACACGCCACACGCTTGAATAGAAACGGCGGCAGCCCTCTTCGTCGTCCGCCTCGCCCGACACCGATAGCTTCCACGCGCTGTCAAAAATGCCAACGGCGTAGATCAGCAGAGTGGGGATCTTATAGGCGGCGGTATAGAGGCCGTTCATATCCGAAGAGCACATGGCGGTAACCATGTAGCGGTCGGACACGCCCGTGATCCACCAGAAGATGGTGGTGGGCACGAGGGGCAGGCAGAAGGCCAGCATGGGGCGGATAATCTTCCATGAGACTGTGCGGGGCTTGACGGCGCGCCACAGGCGGCTGTATAGGATCAGGAACAGCGTGGTCACCGCATCCGCGAGGATGATGGAGAGGACGTAGCCCGTCACGCCCATGCCAAGGACAAGCAGGAAGATCAGATTGAACACAATGGTGAGCGCGGTATTGAGGATACCCTGCCCCGCAAACAGCTTGGTGCGTCCCACGGCGCAGAGGTACTGGGACACGACCGAATGGAAGTTGGACATAAGCACGTAGAGCGCGATCAACCATGCGGTGCCTGTAAAGAACGGGATGAGGCCCAAGAGCGGCGAGAGGCAGAGAAATGCCACGGAACCCACACCGAGCACGAAAAGTCCGTTCGTAAAAAAGGCTTCCTTATTCCCTTCTCGGGCGGCAGCGCTACGGAAAATGCCCTCGGTGATGCCAAGGCACGCCAGCGGTATGAGGAGGTTCGCCATGTTGGCAATAAGGTCGGCGGCGCTGTATTCCGACGGTGAGAGGCAGGCGGTATAGAACCGCGTCATAATAAACACGAGCAGCTTGGATATGAATTTTCCTGCCGTGAACACCATAGTATTGGATAACAAACGGGACGAGCGGCTCATAGCAGCCTCCTTTCATTTCTCACTCATTCTATCTTTATATTGTAGCAGATACGGGCAAAATAGTCAATAGTCCTGCTGGATATTTCTTATTACCGTACAAGACGAAAGGCCCTCGGGAAAAATCCCGAGAGCCTTTGTGTATGGGGATCAATAGTTTACCTCGCGGTCAACACCCACGCCGTAGTTATCCACGTAAATGATGCCGTCCTCAAGACAGATCGTAACCACGCTGAAGGAGGTTCGCTTGCCGTCCTCGTCCAGCTTATGGTGGGTATACGTGGTAGCAAATCTGGCGATATTGGGATTCGTGTTGCCAAGGTTCTGGTTATTCCGATAGTAGCAAGCATTCGGAATACCGATTTCATACGCATTCGTGTTGGCTGCCACACCCTCTACCCGTTTTTGTATGGGCAGCACGGTATAGGCGTGCGTATGCCCGTGAAAATGCGCGATATACCGACAGGTCTTGTCTGAGAAATCCACGGATATTTTCATCCCGTTTTGGGTCGTATGGCTAAACGTGGATCCGTTTACGAAGGCATCCAGCGCACCTACGCACCCTTCGATGAGTGAATAAAACCCATAGTCCAGGGGGTGGTGAGCCATCGTCAGCACGCTCCAGTCGGATTTGCCGCTCATATCAAGCGCCGTTTCGGCAAACCATTTCAACTGATAGTCCTCAACGAAACCGCCGTCTCCGTCCCCCTGCTCGGTATTGAGGCAGATAACGCGCACCTTGAGATGCTCGAAATCCTTGTAGAAATACCCGTCCTTCGGGTGGGCGGCGTCATAGACGACGTCGCTGTTCTGGCTGTATATCAGATTATGAAGCACCGTCGCGTTCATTCTGGGCGTATCGGGGAATCTCTCCAGCGAATATACTCCGTCGTCGTGGTTGCCCTCCAGCCATAGCTGGCATTCATCCTCAAATTTACTTCCCACCAGCTCTTTGTACGTGCGGATTTGCTCAGCAACCTCGGCAACCGTATTGTCATACGATCCCCACGCGTAGTCACCAAGCGAAGCAACGAAATCGACGTCAAGCTGTCCGAGAATCTCCGCCTGCGCCCAGCCGAGTTCACGGGTTCCCTTGGTGATCATGTCATTATCATTGTCCTGATGGGCATCCGATGAAACAATAAAACGGATGATCCGATGGCCACTATGCTCCTCGGCGTGTGCGGTAGCCTTGCTGACAACCTCTGCGGCCGCCGCCTTCACACCCTCGGGGATCTTCTCCTCGGGCGTCTCCGAGGTTTCCTCGGACGTGGGGGCCTCGGTCTCGGTCACAGCGGGATTACCACTCCCCGTTTTCTTCATGAAATCAAACAGATCGGTAGAGTTATACAGATAGCTGATCAAGGAAAAGACTAGGATCAGAAACAGCAGACACGACAACCAGAAAATGCTTTTCTTATCAACCTTTCGGAGCTGTTTCTTTTTGTAATTCTCTTTTTTCTTGGTTTTACTGCTGCTTTTGCGGCTACTGCTATGGCTTGAGTGATGACGACTGCCGTGACTCGAGTGGTGGCTGCCGTGACCGCTGCCATGACTTGAATGATGGCTACTACCATGACTCGAGTGGTGGCTACCGCTATGGCTTGAATGATGGCCGCTGCCGTGGCTTGAATGGTGGCTGCTACCGTGATGATCGCTATGCCCGCTGCCATGCTCGCCCTCATGGCTGTCCCGATGCTCGGGTTCCCGAGGTTCGGTTTGAGGTTCGCCTTGCGGCTCTTGCGGCTCGGTCTGAGGTTCAACCGCAGGCTCTGCTGAAGGGTCGGCTTGCGGATCGCCTTGGTTTTTCATTGGATCGTTCATCGAATCCCGAATCTTATCGTCTTCCATAACCTCTCCTTTCGTCAAAGTCGGTTTTGTTAAACTGCTTTCACGGTTCCGTCAGATAGGCCGGTAAGCCTCAAAATCTCAATTCTCGCAGTTCTCGCAGTTATGATAGACGTCCAGCACGTCGTCGTCCTCGTCCAGCTTCTCCAGCAGGAGGTTCATGAACTTCAGATCATCCTCGTTGTCAATGTTAACGTAGGTAGAGGGGATCTTGGTGACCTCGGCGGAGGTGATGTTGTAATTCTGTGCCTTGAGGGCATCGGCCACGGCGTATACGTCGTCGGGCTCGGTGGTGATCTCAAACACGCCCTCGGTGGCCGAGAAATCCTCCGCACCTGCCTCGAGAGCCTGCTCCATGAGGGTGTCCTCGTCGTAGTCGCCATCCTCGTCGGTAATGACGATCATACCCTTATCGGCAAACATGAAGCTCACGCAGCCCGACGTACCCATGTTGCCATGGTACTTGGAGAAGTAGGAGCGGATGTTGCCCGCGGTGCGGTTTCGGTTGTCGGTGGTGGTGGTGACGATGACCGCCACGCCTGCAGGGCCGTAGCCCTCATAGGTGATCTCCTCATAGTCTGCGCCCTTGACACCGTCGGCCTTCTTGATGGTACGCTCGATGTTCTCGTTAGGCACGTTGTTTGCCTTTGCCTTCTGGATCAGATCGCGCAGCTTGGAGTTGGATGCGGGATCAGGGCCGCCCTCGCGCACCGCGATGGTCAGCTCCTTGCCGATCTTGGTAAAGATCTTCGCCTTTGCCTTGTCGGTCTTTTCCTTCTTGTGCTTGATATTCGCCCATTTGCTATGTCCGGACATGGTAATTACCTCTCTTACATTTATTTATTATATGTGGGGCTCTGCCCCACACCCCGCAAACCCTTTTTCAAAAGGGTTTGATCCCAAAACTTACACAAAATTATTTTATTAAAGGTTTTGAAAGTTCCAAGAAAACTTTTTCAAAAGTTTTCTTGGTGGGGTTTGGGGTGAAACCCCAAAGAGCGCATCCTTAAATCTTCTCGGTCTTTCTCAGGCAGATCAGGCCGAATGCCGAGCCAAGGACGTGCTTGGTCGCCTCGGTGAGGGCCAAGCGGGTCGCCTTGACGGCGGGATCCTCGGCGCTGAAGATAGCGCAATCGTGGTAGAAGCGGTTGAACGTGGTCGCCACATCGAGAATGTAGCGGGTGATGACCGAGGGCTCGTAGTCACGTAGAGCGAGGCGCACGCGCTCCTCGTACTGGGACAGCACCTTGCAGAGATCCTTCTCCAGCGGATCGGTCACGGTGATGGTAGAGGGTACGGTGTAGCCGTCACCTGCGGCCGCCTTCTCCAGAATGGAGCAGGCGCGCGCGTAGGTATACTGCACGTAGGGGCCGGTGTTGCCGTCAAAGGACAGCGCATCGTCCATGTTGAAGTTGATATCCTTAATGCGGTTGTTCGACAGGTAGTAGAACACGATCGCGCCCACACCGACAGCCTCGGCAATGTCGGCGCGGCCCTTGAGAGCGGGGTTCTTCTCCTCCATGATCTCGGTGACCTTCTCAATGGCGGCGGCAAACAGATCCTTGAGCAACACCACGTTGCCCGTGCGGGTCGCGAGCTTGGCGCCGTTGATGCTGACCGTGCCATAGGGGATGTGGACCAGCCCTTTGTGCCACTCATAGCCCATCAGCTCCACCACCTTGAACCATTGCTGGAAGTGGAGGATCTGCTGGTTGGAGGTGACGTAGATGCACTTGTCGAAATTGTACTCGCCCTTGCGGTAAACCGCGGCGGCGATATCACGGGTGGGGTACAGGGTGGAGCCGTCCCGCTTGAGAATGAGGCAGGGGGGCATACCGTACTCCTCCAGATCCACGATGGACGCGCCGTCGTCGATCTTCATGAGTCCCATGTCGCGGAGCTTTTGCACCTGCGCGGGCATCTTGTCGGTATAGAAGGACTCGCCCTTGTAGCTGTCAAAGGTGATGTCGAGCTGCTTGTAGGTCTTCTGGTACTCGTCCAGACTGATCTGCACGAACCACTTCCACAGCGCGATGTTGTCGGGGTCGCCCTCCTCCATCTTACGGAACTCGGCTCTTGCCTGATCGGCCAGCTCGGCGTTGGGAGCAATGCCCTCGGCCTCGTTGCCCGAAATGGCGTTGTTGATCTTGACGTAGAGCTTGACCAGCTCGTCCACACCGCCCGCCTCAATGGTGGCGCGGTCGCCCCACAGATTGTATGCTACAATGAGCTTGCCGAACTGGGTGCCCCAGTCACCGAGGTAGTTGATACCCGCGCACTTGTAGCCCGCGAACTCGTGCAGGCGCTTGAGGGAGTGACCGATGACGGTGGTGCCCAGGTGTCCGATATGGAAGGGCTTGGCGACGTTGGGGGAGGAGTAGTCCAGCACCACGGTCTTGCCGTGGCCCATATCGGGCGCGCCGTACTGCTCCTTCTTCTCGAGGATCTCGGGGATCACGGCGTTGGCCAGATATGCGTCCGAGAGGTAGATATTGAGGTAGCCGTTGACCGCCTCGGCGCGATCGATGGCGTCACCCTTCACAAGAGGCGCGAGGGTATCCGCAATCTGCACGGGGGAACGGCGCAGGGTCTTGGCGAGCTTGAAGCAAGGGATGGCGATGTCACCCATTGCCGCATCGGGGGGGTATTCCATCAGCGCCAGCACGCCGTCGGCATCCATGCCGCACTCGGGCGCGATGGAGAGAATACCGCCGAGGATGTTCTCTGCCAGTTGTGCTTTGATTTGAAGCATCATAGAACTTTGTCCTTTCAGTTCAATTACACCGATGCCATCGGTAGACCGATATGCTCGGTTGTTAGTCATTATCCGTATTATTATAGCACAGTTCTTCCCTTTTTGCAAGACATATTTGCAAAAAAGATGCCCCCGCA
>CAJGEA010000035.1 GCA_904502015.1 uncultured Clostridia bacterium
GGATTCGAACCCCCGACCTACTGCTTAGAAGGCAGTTGCTCTATCCAACTGAGCTAAAGGCACGGATGGAGCGGGTGATGGGAATCGAACCCACGCGACCAGCTTGGAAGGCTGGGATTCTACCATTGAACTACACCCGCGTGAAGTCCCTTTTTCAAACCGCCCGTATAGTATAGCACACCACGAGCGGTTTGTCAAGGGCTTTTTTAAAAATTTTCGCAGTAAATTTGTAAAACCTTGTTTTTTGGGGCACCAAGATCGGTGCTACCCCTGAACTTGTGACTGCGGAATAGATGCTTGCTTTCTTTTGTGGGGCAATGCTTACGGTATGGAGTACTTAGCCTTCAACTCGTCCAGGCGCTCGGTCCACTGCCTGAGCTCCTTGGCGTTTTTGGGCTTGCATCCTTTGAATTGGACGAACAGCAGGTGCACGCTGGTATACTCCACGTGGGCGTACTGCTCCTCGGTCAGGGTTTCCAGCGCCAGTGCCTCGTTGAAGATGGCGATGCCGCGGTTGACCACGTCCTCGGAAATGCGGGTGTTCGTTTCATGGGGCGTTGCCTGGAAGAAGGTGTAGTAGGGGGTATACATATCGGTGCAGCCAACGCGCTCGTTGTCGAATATGAGTTCCAGATACTGACGCATGAGGGGAGCGGCGTCGCCGTAGTAGTCAGCCATGAACTCGTCCATGAGGGTGTAGTACTCCTCCTCGGTCATGGTGGGGTTCCATACCAGCTTGGTACGCAGGTAGTAACGGAGCTGGTCGAAATCGCCGCCGCGAGAGGGAATACCCTCGGAGAGGATGCCGTTCGCGCCGTTCTCTACGAAGAACTGGAAGTTATCCCACATTACGAAGAGGTTGGGGTCGGGCAGGATGGCATCGCCGCAGTTCCATGCGTACTCGTAGACGTACAGATTATCGGCGTTGCAGATCGCGGCCCATTCCTTGAATTCGGCGGCTACGGGAGCGTTCTTTGCGCAGTTGGGGTCGTTGAAGGCGTGCTGATAGCAGGCATCGTCGAAGCAGAAGTCGATGATGACGTTGTCGGATACCGTAAATCCGTTTTTAGGCACGCCGTGAGTGAACTGGTAGGAGTAGGTAAGGATCTTTACGCCGGGATAGCTGAGGGCGACCTCGTCTGCCAGACGGTTGATGAAGAGGAACCAGGTGGCGTTCTCGGAGCCGTACTGCTCGTTGACGGCCTTGCATTCGGCGCAGGCGCAGGGCTTGCCGCCGTCACCCTGACCCACCTGCACGGCGTTGGTCTCGGGCTTCTTTTCCAGCTTTTTCAGAACAGCGGCCAGCACAGTCTCGTAGGTGCCGTTGTCCGCCGTCAGGCAGGGGACGTTTGCCTCGCTGGTCAGTCCCGCCAGATCGTCAATGGTGTGGTTGGAGTTGGCCTTGATGTCGATGGTGTCGCCCAGCTTGAACTTCTTGACGCCCACGTTGTTCTTGTAAAGAATATGCTCAATGACCTTTTCACCGACAAGGTTGGCGGCCCAGGTACGGCGAGCCTCGAACTGAGGGCTGAATACGTCCTCCAGACCTTCCTCAAGGACGATGGCGCCCACGTCACGCAGGCAAATAAAGTCGGCGGCATAGAAGCGCACGCCCATGTAGTTCTCAAGGAAGTCGTATACGCCGTAGGCAACGCCGCGGCCCGTGGAGGCCGTGATGAACAGGTTGCCGCCGTCAACTACGATGGCGTATCCGTCGTCCTCAATCTTGGCGACAGCTGCGTCCACCTTGGCGTTCTCGCGCACGTTGTTGCCGATGATGATCTCGTGCTCAGCCGACTCGTCCGACGTGATCACGGGAAGAGTTACGCCCGTGACATCTGCCATATATTTCAGGAAGGTGTCGAGGACGGTGATCTGTCCCTCGGGCATATCGGGGGAGCGAACTACGGTGAAATTGGCAACGGGTACGCCGCCGATGGTCATTTTCTCGACGGGCTCGGGCTCAGTTTCAGTTTCAGTCTCGGTTTCACCCTCGGTGGTTCCTTCGGTCTCGGTCTCGGTTTCGACCGTGGTTTCCGATTCGGACTCAACGACGGTGGTCGATTCGGTATTTGCCTCGGTGTCGGCAGGCTTGTTGTTGCCGTCACAGGCCGTGAACAGTAGCAGAGCCGCCAGCAGGCTGGAAAGTGCACGTAATGTCCATGCTTTCATGATGATTCTCCTTTTCTTTTGTTGGGAAAGAGGATAACTGTATACCTATCATAGCATACTTTGGTAAATTTGTAAATGTAAATCCCGCGAAAAATATTTTTTCGTGACATTGCACAATACGAAAACGCGCCACCCATGGTGAAATTTTGGGTGGCGCGTTACTTGAGTTCGCGGATTTAGTCCAGCACCAGCGTGCCGAAATACTCGGGGCGGTGAAAATCGGGCTTCTCGGTGCCGACGGGATTCCACATACCGTAGTGGGGAATCTCGGTCTCGTCGCCACACTTGTAAAAGTTGCCGCGGAAGGCGTAGCCTGCGGTCAGCCTCGTTGCCAGTTCGGACTCGTCCAAATCATACAGCTTGGCGATCATGGCGAGCGGGATGGTCGCGGTCACCGCCCATGCGCCGCCCGAAATCTCGCCCGTGACGGGGAAGATGTCACCACAGAGGTCGAGAATGGGGGTGCGCTCGTGGCGATCGGCCCCGATGTTGGAGAGCAGAGTGCCGCGCGCGTTCATTTCCATGTTGACGTAGCGGTCGCTGTCGCTGTCCCAGATGGCGAAGAACTCCAGACAAGAGTCGGTGTAGACGGGCTGGTTGTATTCGGTGTAGACCGCACGGGGGGCGTTCTCGGCGCAGGTCATGCGCAGGACGAAGGCCTCGCCCTCGACGTAGACGAGCTGCGCCGTGGCGCGGGGGGCATAGCCCGTCAGCCAGCGGTAGCAGTCGATCTCGGCTACGGGCACGGCGTTCCAATCAATGGCGTTGCCCGCATGAAAGCGGGCAACGCGGTAGGTTTTCTGTTCCATTAGTCAAAGTAGCCCTGTCTGTAAAGCAGCTCGGCGATCAGAACGGCACCGCCTGCCGCACCGCGCAGGGTGTTGTGGGACAGACCGACGAACTTGTAGTCGAAGTAGCTGTCCTCGCGCAGACGTCCCACGGTCACGCCCATGCCGCCGTAGATGTCGCGGTCCAGAGCGGCCTGAGGACGGTTGTCTTCCTCAAAGTAGGTGATGAACTGAGCGGGGGCGTGGGGCAGCTCCATCTCCTGGGGCAGGCCCTTGAAGTTGGCCCAAGCCTCAAGGATCTCCTCCTTGGTGGGCTTGTTCTCAAACTTCACGAACACAGCCGCGGTGTGACCGTCGGTGACGGGCACGCGGATGCACTGGGTGGTGATCAGGGGAGCTGCGCCGGTGGTGGGATCGGCCTTGACGATCTCGCCGTTCTCCACACGACCCCAGACGCGCAGGGGCTCCTGCTCGGATTTCTCCTCCTCACCGCCGATGTAGGGGATGACGTTGTCGATCATCTCGGGCCACTCCTTGAAGGTCTTGCCTGCGCCCGAAATTGCCTGATAGGTGGTGGCAACCACAAGGGTGGGCTTATACTTCAGCAGGGGGGTGAGGGCGGGAACGTAGGACTGGATGGAGCAGTTGGGCTTGACGGCGATAAAGCCGCGCTTGGTGCCGAGACGTGCTCTCTGTGCCTCGATCACGGCCAGATGCTCGGGGTTGATCTCCGGCACGACCATGGGAACGTCGGGCGTCCAGCGGTGCGCCGAGTTGTTGGAGACCACGGGGATCTCTGCCTTGGCGTACTTCTCCTCCAGCGCGCGGATCTCGTCCTTCTTCATGTCAACGGCGCAGAACACGAAGGAGCAGAGCTCCTTCATCTTCTCGATGTCTGCTTCTGCATCGAATACGATCATGCTCTTGCAGTGCTCGGGCATGGGGGTCTTCATCTTCCAACGAGAGCCGACGGCCTCCTCGTAGGTCTTGCCTGCCGAGCGGGGGGAGGCGGCGAGGGCCACGACCTCAAAATAGGGGTGGTTATCCAGCAGGGTGAGGAAACGCTGACCGACCATGCCGGTCGCGCCCACGACGCCCACCTTCATCTTGGTTGCAGGGGTAAAGGTGCTCATTATTCATACCTCGTTTCGTGAGATTTTTTTCAATGGTGAAAAATGATATTCTATTATATCACACTATGCGGCAGATTGCAATAGGTTTCGGGGGATTTTTCGACGCCGAGCTCCGATTTGCGGCAAAATGAGGATGGACGATCGCGCCCACCCTCTTTTCGTGTTTGAAAAATAAAAATACGTATTAGCCTCCCTCTCATAAGGATGTTCACTGATAACTCGGTAGGGGCGAACTGTGTTCGCCCGCGGGAGACCGCAGGTCATCAACAAATTTCGGCAGAGTATTGTTTTCTCTGCCGATTCGTGTTATAATGAGACGGGTGATGAAAATGGATAATAAAAAAGAATTGCCGAAAAGGAAAGATATACGGCTCAAAAATTATAATTATAGTTCCCCGGGGGCATATTTTGTAACAATATGCACAGAGAAAAGGAAGAATTTCTTTTGGAGCGGCACCTTTGATACAGAAGCGTTTTCTTGGTGCTCCGTAGGGGCGAACTGTGTTCGCCCGCAAAATCTGCCGTTATCCAATATAGGAAAAATTGTATCTGACGAATTAGAAATATGGAATAAAACTTACGAAGCGGTATCGCTGCATTCCTATGTGATTATGCCGAATCATTTACACATAATGGTTTTCATTTCTGCTGATGAATACGGGCGACCACTGGTCGCCCCTACGGTAGAACGGATGGTGAAGCAGTTCAAGGGAGCGGTTACAAAAAAGGTCGGTAAGCCTATTTGGCAAAAATCATTTATAGAACACGTAATACGAAATAAAAAAGATTACGAAACAAGATCGAATTATATTTATGAAAACCCAATTCGTTGGTACTACGACGAATTATACGCAGAAGAATAGGGGTATGGGCTTCGCCCGATGTGTTTGTTAAACAAAGGCGAAACTGGCTATAAAAAACGAAATGGAGGGAATTATGAGAATAAAAGGGTATAGATTCACTTGCGGAAATCCATTTTTCGTATATTTCAAAAAACACTATTGTCCTTACTGTGGAGAAAAACTGATTCGTAAGAAAGTATCACAGATAATTCATTCTGATTCTGAAGAAGCAAAAAACTATGATTTTGAAGTTGCTGACATATCTGTAAAAGGTAATATGAAATTTACTCATATAGAATTCTTCTGTTCTGTATGTCAAAAGCAATATTCAGTGAAAGAAACCAAAGAAAACGATTTTTTGATTGAACGATGGAAATAAATATTCCCCGACAGACCGTTATAAAAATCTGTCGGGGAATATTTATTTGTTTACTGCGGAGCAATCCCATACGAGCAAACTTTCCGCTAAGGACATCCACCCTTACGCCTGCTCTTTCCTCTGCAATCTTTTCAGCATGGCTTTGAGCATAGGCGTGTTGTAGCGGAGTGCGAGGGTTGGCAAAATGTTGAGGAACACATTGACAACCGCGACGGGAAGTGCTATGGTCAGCGAGCAGATCCCAGGCAACGTGAGCATTGCCAGGAAGCCGATGGGATAGGAAAGCCGGTGCGTCAGCACACCCTTGTTGCACTCTATGATGAATTTTTCAATATACGCGGGGTTGCTCGGTTCCCGCACGGCCTTTTTGCTGAATCCCCCAAGACCGCCCAGCTCCCACACCTTATCCTTCCAGCGCCGAACCCTCAGCCACCTGTAGAGCTCGCGCTCTTTTGGGGAGACGTAGTAGAGGGGATTGTCCACCCCGAACCATTTGTCGGGCATTTTGTTGATCACAATGGCAATCAGACCGTCCAAGCCGAATTGGAGCGCGGTACACCAGACGACGGCGATGATCACGTAATACCACGGCGCAGTTCGAGCGGCAATATTGAGGGCGGAAAGGATGCCCATGGTGATACCAATGGTGGAAAGATACAGCTTCATGATTCACCGTAGACGAGGGGCTTTTGATAAAACTCCTCGTAAACCCTTACCCACGCCTCGTAGTTTTGCTTCTTCATTGCCTCTTTTGCTTCCTTGTTGGAAAGTGTCGGGTCCGGGTATATCGCGGGCAGAATGTGAATCGTGTATGCCTGCACGAAAAATCCGTCGCCGTCGGGCACGTCGCTGTCCTCCATGGTGATAAATACGGGTACGATGGGCGCTTTGTTCTGTACCGACAACGCAAAAGTTCCGTCCTGCATGGGCTTGGGCTTGCGATAATTCCACCACATGCTCTGCTCGGGATAGATGAGGATGGTCTCGCCGCGCTCGAGCAGCGTCCTTACGGCACGCAAAAACTTTTTCATGGTTGCCATTTGGCTTGACAGAGGGAGCGTGTTGCAATGGCGCATGATCAGACCGAACGGCTTTGGGGGATTCGTATAGTTCCCCTCGCGGATGACCTTGTAAAGCATCTTGCTATCCATGTGATCGCGAAGCGCTACCCATACGGCGTAATTATCACACACGCTGAAATGGTTGCAGGTTACGAGCTTTCCCCCCGAAACGGCGGTGAAATTCTCAATGCCCCGCACCTCCTTGATGATCAACTGTCGGTTGGCAATCATTTTGTCGAAGAAGCGGGAACCGGCGCGGTTGGCGATTTTGTTTTTGATTTTACTGGAGAGCTTTTCGTTCAGATAGTCCACCTGATCGGGCATGAGGGGATAGGTTTCGGGATCGTCCTCTACGTCGAGGTGCCACAGCTCCTTTTTTTCCAGCTCGGCAATGCGTCGGAGAAGCTCTAATTTGTGTGATGATTTTTCCATGTCGTTCACCTTAGATTTTGCAAAGTTTTTTGACAAAAGTGTCCTCGGAATTCACGATTCTTTGCGCGTGCTCCAGGATCTCTCGGGCGGTCGCGTCTTTTTCCGCTCTCTCCGCCTCGCCGAAGGCGCGTTTTCTACGGCATATCTCCTCGTAAAACGGGGATCTTTCGGCGTAATACCAAAAGTGCTCGCCGTCAATTACGTCATCATACTGCCAGGGCTTTTTGTAAAGCGCGTAATGTACGATGTTCTTTTCCCCCTCGCAGGCAAGCGGCATGGGCTCCTTGTTCCAGCCGTTGGGCAGAACGTGAGTTTTGCCCAAACACAGGTAATTCAGGTACGCCTGATCGGGATCCAGCAGATCAAAATCATACTCGGTGATCAGTTGTATGAATTTTTCCTCGATGTTGTTCCTTCGGAATTCCTTGAGGTTCATTAGAAGAACCCCCGCGTTGACGTACCCGTCGGGATCCACGCCCAGTGCTTTTTCGGCATACAGTCGGAACTCCCTCGTGTTCTGCACGAATTGCTCGGGGGCAGCGGCTAAAATGTTGTCACCAAGCTCAACGTGATACAGTTCGGATACGTCGCCGAGCACCACGAGGTCACAATCCAGATACACGGCCTTGTCGTACTGCGGAAACAGAGAGGCGATGAACAGGCGGTAATACGTAACCACCGAAAAATGGTACACGTCCTTGAGTCTTGCTTTGATTCTCTCCGTGTCCGCGGATATGTTGACAAAGTCAATTTTGAAGCCCGCTGCTTCGTTTTGCTTGATCCTTCGGATTCCGTCCTCGTTGAGTCCCGTGTTCAACACGATCAATCTATATTCGTATTCCTTGGATGCGTTGGCAATCAGGGATGAGATCGCAACGTCCAGATATGGCAGGTAATTGTCATCCGTTGAAAAGAAAATGGGTATTTCCCGTTTCATACGTCCGCACTCCTTTGCGTTGATGTTTGTGGTTTCAGTATAACGGAGCTGTTCTGCGGAGTCAACCTACGAGTCGGAGAAGGCGGCCTACGGGCGGGAAACGGGTTGTAGAGCGGCGTTCTACGTTTCGTAGAGTTCTCTACGGAGCGTGGAATTGCCAAAAATCCCCCCGTTTTGCAAGAAAACGAGGGGGATAAGTGCTTATTTGGAACTCCGTTTGGGCTTGGAAATAAACGAGCACAGAAAAATGACGATCTGTCCTGCGATACCCAATAAATAGATAAGCGCCACGTTGATTTTAAAATACAGAAAGGTGATCTGGATGGCCGCGAGGATCGACCACATCAGCAGTGAGATGATGTAGTAATTGTGCCTGGGGTTAAACCAGATCGAGTTGAATACGAGCTTGACGATCAGGACTACGGGCAGCGCGTAAACGAAGTACAGGAATTGAAACGACATTTTCCCGACGATCAGAGACGTGATGATGAACGCGAGAATGGCAACGAGCCAGCCGCCGCTTTCGGAAATATAGGCAATCGCTCGGCGGTTGTACTTTTTTTCGGGCTTTTTTTCGGTAACTGCGTCTTCTGCGGTTGCTTCTTCCGTATGTTCTGCCTTCACAAGGTAGTCCAGCGTAACGCCGAATAAATCCGCAATTTCAACGAGCACCGATATGTCGGGCGAGGATTCGGCCCTTTCCCATTTGGATACGGCCTTGTCCGAATAATTCAGTTTTTCAGCCAATTCCAACTGCGTCATCTTATTTGCCTGACGAAGCTCTGATATGTTCTTGGCAACGATACTCTTTATATCTTCCATAGTAGGTCACTCCACGTTCATCCGATATGATTACGGTTTACTTGATATTTCATTATAGCATAAATTTGTTAGATTGTCAAGGTATCGAATTTTACAAAAAACGAGGTGCAGGTATCAAAATGCCCAAATTTTCGAGGTGAAATTTGGAACGGAAACGGGTGGAAAAATTTAAAAACCTGTTGAAAAAACACGCCGAATGTGATATACTATCTCTATGTTTATGTTTGCGCAGGTATTGGCGTATGGAAGGAGGCTATCATGGGACGACTTGAAGCACGCACCGCAGGCCTGAAGGAGGGCTTTTCCAACGAAACATACATTCGGCTCCAATCGGACAAGATCCGTGAGCGCATTGACGCGTTCGGCGGCAAGCTGTATATGGAGTTCGGCGGTAAGCTGTTTGACGATTACCATGCATCCCGCGTTCTCCCGGGCTTCCGCCCCGACAGTAAGCTGCAAATGCTCCGCGCGCTCCGCGACGAGGCTGAGGTGGTGATTGCCATCAATGCCGCCGACATTGAAAACAATAAGTACCGCGGTGACCTCGGTATCCCCTATGACCGAGAAGTGCTGCGCCTCATCGACTGCTTCCGCTCGGTGGGCTTGTACGTGGGTAGCGTGGTGCTCAACCGTTATATGGGCCAGCACGCCGCCGATGCCTTCAAGAAGACCTTGGAGGACTTGGGCGTTAAGGTCTACCGCCACTATCCCATCGCCAACTATCCCGCCGACGTGGCGCACATCGTCAGCGAGGAGGGATTTGGGCGCAACGATTATATCGAAACCACCCGTTCGCTGGTGGTAGTCACCGCACCCGGTCCGGGCAGCGGCAAGATGTCCACCTGCCTCTCCCAGCTTTACCACGAGCATAAGCGCGGTGTGGCGGCGGGCTATGCCAAGTTCGAGACCTTCCCCGTGTGGAATCTCTCCCTCAAGCACCCGGTCAACTTAGCCTACGAGGCGGCGACCGCCGACCTCGCGGACGTCAATATGATCGACCCCTACCACCTCACGGCATACGGTGCTACCGCGGTAAACTACAACCGCGACATTGAGATATTCCGCGTGCTGGAGGCCATGATGACCCGCATATTCGGCACCTGCCCCTACAAGAGCCCCACCGATATGGGCGTCAACATGGCGGGCTTTGCCATTTACGATGACGACGCGGTGTGTGACGCCGCCCGTCAGGAGATCATCCGCCGCTACTATAAGGCACTCTGCGCCCGTTGCCGTAGCAAGGCGGAAACCGCAGAGGTGCAGAAAATCGAGTTGCTCATGAGCGAGGCGGGCGTTTCTGAAACCGATCGTCCCGTGGTCACCGCCGCGCGCGGCGTGGCCGAGTGCACGGGCCGTCCCGCCGTGGCCATCCAGCTCCCCGACGGACACGTGATTACAGGAAAGACGTCGGATCTGCTCGGTGCGTCCTCGGCGGCACTGCTCAACGCGCTCAAGTATCTGGCAAATATTCCCGACGAGATCAAGCTGATTTCTCCCGAGGTCATAGAGCCCATCCAGCATCTTAAAACCGAGCATCTCGGAAGCCGCAATCCCCACATGCACACCGATGAATTGCTCCTCGCGCTGTCCATCTGTGCCGTGACCGACGAGTACGCCTCCCGCGCGATGGACGAGCTGACCGCCCTGCACGGCAGTGAGATTCACTCCACCGTCATCCTCGCCCACGCTGATGATAAGCTCTTCGGCCGACTGGGTGCCTACGTCACCTGTGAGCCCGTGTTTAAGGAAAAAACGCTTTATCACGGATCGTAATATGCCAAAGGGGCTGTCCTGAATTTCAGGACGGCCCCTTTATGATTGTTAAAGTCTATATGGGGATCACGAAGCCATAGGCAATGCTTCCGCGTCGCCGTTATAGCCAAAGATCAGCGAGCCCAGCTTGCTGCCTTGGAAATCCTCCATGAGTTTTTCGATATCCTCTGCCGTCAGCTCCACAACGTCCTTGACGTCTGCGGGGGTCTTGGGCATTTCTGCGGATGCGTTGAAGGTGATATCCAGCTTCAGCTCAACCTCTACGTTGTCGTACTTGACCGAGTTGACCGAAACGGTGGCGGAGCTCTTGTCGGAGGTGATCTTGCCCTTGATGACAACATCATCCTCCATTGTTTCGGGAAGCTCTGCCGTGATGGTGAAGTCGCCGCTGCTCTTGACGTAGTCAACCGTCATCTCGGCAAAGGTGACCGACGTGCCCGACTGCTTGACCTTTGCGGTGAATTTGTAAGTAACACCGTCCTTGGTTTCTTCCTTGGTCAGGTCGACGGTGACCGTCGTGACCTCCTCGCCTTCGGTGATCTCGGCACTCACCACGATGGCGGTCGCGGAGAAGGTGACGGAGGCGTCGATTTCGGTCACCTCCTCGGTTTCCTTGTCGGCAACCGTACCTGTGACGGTGATCTTCTCGCAGTTGCCATCCTTGGCGTTGACGAATACGTTGATGGTCAGATCCACGTCTGTCTCACTGCTCATGTCGGTGATGGCCTCGTCGAGGGAGGTGGAGAGCTCCTCGTCGGAAAAGCCCATTTCTTCCATCGTCAGCTTGAGATACGCCTCGTAGGTTTCGTTGTTGAATTTGCAGGATGCAACGATGCAATCGATACCCTTGCCGCCCTCGGTGGGGATCTGCTGCTCGGAAACGGTCAGCTCCAGCGTGGCCAGTAGCTTGTTGGACAGCTCGGTAGCATCCTTCTTGTCGTTTTCAAACGCCTTCTTGTAAGCGTCGGCCACCGAGGAAAGAACCTCGTTTACCTCGGCGATGTCCTCGGCTTCGGTCAGCCCCATGATTTCGGCCAGCTCGCTGCTCGTGAATTTCTCTGCGAGGGTAGCGGGGAACAGACCGTACGAATTACCGTTTCCAATGATGGATTCGCTGTTAACGATGATACCGTTCTTGTCAATGAAAAGGCGAGCGGTCAGATCCTCGCCGTCGTAGTTGACCAGCGTATCGGACACGATTTTCTTATCCTTCTCATTCATATAGATGGTTTCGGTGATCTTGCCGATGGAGAACTCCTCCAGCAGTTCGGCCTCCAGCGAGATGGAAAGCGAGCCGCTCTTCATGGCCTTGGCCATGACGGGGCTGACGTTGGCCGTATCCTTGAAGAACTGCGCGGTGGTGTTCTGCATGGCAGTGCTCAGGACGGTCGAGGGGTCTTTTTTCATCTTATCTTCGCTGACCTTGGCGCAGGAGCCCAAGACCAGGCAGGAGGTGAGAAGAAGACAGAGTGCCAGTGTAAGGGACAAAAGTTTTCTCATAATGTTGTACCTCTCTTTTGAATTTGGATTCGGTATCCTTAGTAATTATAGCACAAATCACCTGATTTGTCAATGTGGATATTCAAACAAATAATGGATTACATGTAGTGTTACAATAGATGTGAGACCGAAAATAAAAAAAGAATAGAAAAAGTGATTGAGTTCTGTTAAAATAAAGTCACCACAACCCAAATCAACAGAGAGGACTCAACCACTTCATGAAACATTATACCACAAACAAA
>CAJGEA010000036.1 GCA_904502015.1 uncultured Clostridia bacterium
GATGAAGGACGGCGTCAAGATCATCAACCTCTCCCGCGACTCCCTCGTTAAGTCTGCCGACATGATCGAGGCTCTCGCATCGGGCAAGGTCTCCCGCTACGTCACCGACTTCGCCACCACCGAGCTCATCGGTGTCAAGGGCGCGATCCTGATCCCCCACCTGGGTGCTTCCACCGAGGAGTCCGAGGACAACTGCGCCGTCATGGCGGCCCAGCAGCTGGATGATTACCTCGCAAACGGTAACATCAAGAACAGCGTGAACTTCCCCGCCGTGTCCATGCCTCGCTCGGGCAACGTCCGCGTTTGCGTTCTGCACAAGAACGTGCCCGGTATCCTGACCCAGCTCACGGGTGCTATGGCTGACGAGGGCCTGAACATTGAGAACATGACCAACAAGTCCCGCGGCAACGCCGCTTACACCATCTTCGACGTGACCGGTAGCGTCTCCGCCGCCGCCGTTGAGAAGATCGCGGCCGTTGCAGACGTCATCCGCGTCCGTACCATCTGATCCATCAGATCTGATCGTCATTCCAATCCCCTCTGCCGCGGCAGAGGGGTATTTTTTGCATTCGCGTATGAAAAACACTTGATTTCAATCGAGTAGCGTGGTATACTGAATATATCAGCAACCACAAGGAGGCTTCTATGACACCCGACGTACATCATTTGCCCCTCAAAATCATCCACAACTTTCCCTACGCCCCCCATGCCCCCGAGAGCGAGAAACGCGAGACGGTCACGAATACCCTGCTCTACCTCCGTGACCGCGGATTCGGCGGTATCGTGACCAACGTCTCCTTCCGCGAATACATGCAAAACGCCGAGGAATGGCGTGTGTTTGCCTATGCGGCCGACGAGTGCGAACGGCTGGGGCTACGCCTCTGGCTCTACGACGAGCACGGTTATCCCAGCGGCGGCGCGGGAGGACTCACCATCGCAGAAAACCCCGACTTTGAGGCAGTCGGCGTAGTCATGATCAAGCAAATGCTGGCCGCAGGCGAGGAAAAAACCATTCCCCTGCCCCGTGGGCACGAGCATTTCCTGTACGCGGCGGTCTACGCCTGCGATGAAAACGGCGATCCCCTGCCCGACGGCGAGGGCAAATATCCCACACTCTATACCGCCGATTGCCGCTACTCCACCGAGGCGGCCACCGTTACCCTCAAAAATCCCCTGCCCCACCCCGCCGTGGCGCTGGCATTCGTCCGTAAGCGGCTCTACGAGGGCACGCATTGCGTTCACAACGTGCATGAATCCCGCCGCTACATCGACCTGACCAACCGCGACGCAGTCGCCGCCTTCCTGCGCAACACCTACGAGAGCTACGCCGCCGCTATCCCCGCCCATCTGACGGCAGGCGCGGGCAATCCCCGCCCCCGCATCGGGCAGGCGGAGGCGGTCTTTACCGACGAGCCCTCCTTCATGGGCTGTTACATTAACGCGGGGCTGTTCCCCCGCACTGTGCGCGACCCCTACGACACCGAAATGCCCCTCTACCCCGTTCTCTCCTACGGACGGGACGTAGAGAACGCCTTCGCGTCACGTTACGGCTATGACCCGCTCCCCGAGCTCGTATCCATCTTCCTTGGAGAGAGCAACCGCGCCCAAGCCGTCCGTACCGACTACTACACCCTGCTCTCCGACCTGTACGAGGATAGCTTTTTCTCGCAGCTCTCCGACTGGTGCGCCCGTCACCGCGTGAGCTTTTCGGGGCATCTTCTGCTGGAGGACGACATTCGCTACCACACGGTGTTCGAGGGCAATTACTTCAGCCTGCTTCGCCACATGCACGTCCCCGGCATTGATATGCTCCAATCCATCCCCTCGGTGGTGCGGCAGTACGCCATCACGCCTAAGCTGGTCTCTTCAATCGCCCACCTCTACGGCCGTCCCCACGTCATGAGCGAGGTGTCGGCGCACGCGCAGGGCGGCAATGTCACCCCCGACCAGATGTACGCCTCGCTGGCCATCCAGTACGCCCTCGGCGTGGACGTTTTCACCTCGTACTACTCCGAGTGCTTCATGGATGCCCCCACCTACACCCGATACAACCACGCGCTGGGGCGCATCGACGCCGTCATGTCCAGCGAGGACGTCTCATCCCCCGCGCGGCACGTGGCCGACGCATTGGTCTACTACCCCATCGAGACCATGCAGCTACACCACCGCCCGTCGGACGCGCAGTACGGCAGCTACACCGAGGCTGAAAACCGTTGCCACACCTCGCTGATGAGGCTGATCGACCGTCTCCTCGACAGCCAGATCGACTTTGATTTCGTGGACGGCGGCACGCTGGATCGCCTCAAGATCGAGGGCAGAACGCTCGTGTCCGACTCGGGCGAGCGCTACGCCGCCCTCATCCTGCCCGAGATGGAGATCACCCCCGCGATGGCTCAGCGTTTTGAACGGCTGGCCGCCGAGGGCGTGACCATCCTCACCCACGATGCACCCTGGTCGGATGCCCTCGCGGATCGCCCCCTCGTCACAAGCACTCCCACGGCGGGACTCGTCCGCCTCGTGCGGGACACCGACCACGGCCGTGCTTGCCTGCTGGTCAACGCCACCGAGGAGCCCCTTACCTTCTCCGCCACCATTCGCGGCATCGCCGCCCCCGTCCTCTACGATCCCATGACGGATGCCACCCTGCCCTGCGAATTCGCGGCGGCAGACGGAGGGCATGCCTTCACTCTCACACTTGATGCCCTGCAAAGTGTTATCATAAGAGAAGGATAATACGCCATGCCCCGCACAAACGGCAACCCCCGACAGACACTTCAATGTCTGTCGGGGGTTCGTTCTCTGTTCAATAAAACGTAGATTACTTAAATCCCTTCGCAATAAAATTCTTCTCGATAAAGCCTTTTGCACGATAGCCCAACAAAAAAACGGTATTGTCAACCCTCAATTCTACAGCCAAATGATTTTCGTTTTGGCGCTTTGATAGCGTTATTTCATCCCGTTTAAGGGCATAGCAGCCTAAATCCCGCTCTCCGTATAGAAATCCCCGTTTCAAATCCGTGGTGATGCGCAATTCATCATGAACAACAAATAGGCACACATCGTGATTCTTGAATTTTTCATCCGTTGCGTCAAAACACTTGGTTAGAATATAGGGCTCCTGCAGCTCATAATAGTCACGCAAATGGTCACAAGCCTTTGAAAGAATCTCTCTTTTCATCGGGGGCAAATGGAACGATTCTACCTTTTTCCACAAGGGAAGAGTCAATATGCCCACAGAAAGTCCACTTACAATAAGCAAAATCAAGCCGAGTATCAGTTTTCCTATAATAACGAAAATCCCCCACACCCACCAATCGGGTTCAGGAATTAACTCAATTAGACATATCCCTACAGTTACAAACAAACAGAAAACAGCGGCTACCATAATCTCGTTGAATGTTCTCCATGTCTTCTGTTTTCGTAATATACGTTTTTCATTTACGGTCAGGTTTTTATAGCGTTCTCGCAAAGCGTTATCTTGATTTTCCTTCGCATTGTCATACCTAAAGTATCGCACGGCTGTCTCCCCCCTTTCGGTGTTTTTGAGTGTGCTATTTTACCCTATACCCGCTGAGTCAGCCCACACCGCTATTCTTCCGCAAACAATTCGTCGTAATACCAACGCATTGGGTTTTCGTAGATGTACCTCACATGCTCCTCGTAATCTTCGTGGTTTCGGATAATATGATCATTGGAGCGATATTGCCATATATTTTTTCCGTATTCCTTGTTGCAAAATCTTTTCAACGTCAAAATGAATTTTGAAACGGTTAAATTTTGTGCTGTAGGGATCGGCGTTTTGAAATCTTATCGTTTTCCGTTTTCTTAATTCTTCCTTACCCATAAACACCTTCAAGTGGATTTGTGGGGATCCTTTTGAGATACCATTACCCCAAAAAGCTGCTGATGAAGATCTCAAGTCCGATGAAAATGAGAATGGCGCCGCCGAAAATGCCCGCCTTGCCCGAAAGCTTCGTGCCCACCCGCTTGCCGATCTCGATACCGACGAAGCAGATAATGAAGGTGACCAGAGCGATCACGGCGGCAGTGACGAGTGCACCGAACCAATTATAGTGCGCGATGGTAAAGCCCACCGAAAGCGCATCGATGGAGGTTGCTATGCCCTGAACGAGCAATGCGCCCAATCCGAGTCGGGTGCAGCAGGCGCACTCCTCCTCGCCCTTGATGCCCTCATAGAGCATCTTACCACCGATGTAGCCAAGCAGCGTCAGCGCAATCCACGGAATGAACTTTTCAAACGCCGAGAAGGTTTGCACGATGGTGTGCACGCACAACCAGCCCAGCATAGGCATCAAAGCCTGAAAAAAAGCGAATATACCGGCCATGCCGCACATTCGCCCCGTCCTCATGCAGGGCTCGTGGAGTCCGTTGGCGAGGGACACCGAAAAGGCATCCATAGCGAGTCCCAATCCCAGCAGGATCGCCGTGAAAAAAAACGAGAAATTCAGCTCCATTGTAACTCCTTATACTTGCCCCTCGGGGTGGGTGGGATAACACAGCCACGCGGGAATATCCTTTGCCCTCAGCACATCAAGGACGCGCTCTGCCTGCTCATCCGAATCGAACAATCCAAAAACCGACGGCCCGCTTCCGCTCATGAGCGCAAGCCGTGCACCGCCTGCCTTCATGGTCGCTTTGATCTCTCGCGCAGTCGAATGCTCGGGCAGGATGACAGATTCAAAGAGATTAAAGCCCTCGGATGCCACGCCGTTCATATCGCCTCGCGCCAACGCGCCCAGCATGCGGGACAATTCTTCGGTACGGGGCGTGTATGCGCCCTCGGCAAAGTCGCCGTACAAAGCGTCCAGCGCACCGTACGCCGCCGGGGTGGATATGCCCTCCCCCGCGCAGGCGACCACGAGCGCACCGTGGTTCAGTGCGCGGATGGGGGTGAGATCGTCGCCAATGCCACGGGTGATGCAAGCACCGCCCACGATGCAGAACGGCACGTCTGCGCCAATGCGAACGCCCACCTCCGTGAGCCCGTCCGCCGAAAGGGGCGAGCCGTACATACGATTGAGTCCGCGCAGGACGGCGGCGGCATCGGTACTGCCCCCCGCGAGTCCCGCGGCGGCGGGAATATGCTTTTCAATGTGAATGGAGAGCTTCTCCGCGCCAAAGCCCGTGGCCGCAAAAAACGCCTCCGCCGCCCGCCACGCAAGATTCTTGCGGTCAGTAGGAAGGCTTGGCTCGGTGCAGGTCAGGATGATCTCCCCCGCACCGCGGCTCGTGCCCGAGAGGGAGCAGATCTCACCGCGGTGCATCCCCTCGACCGTGAGCGTCACGCGGTCGCACAGGCTCACGGTGTGCATGACCCCCGCGATATCGTGGTAGCCGTTCTCACGGCGGCCCGTTACGTCGAGAAACAGATTGATCTTGGCGTAGGCGTTTTCGGTCAGTTGCATATGTATCCTTTCGGTCGCAGGAAATGACATCCGCGACGGGTTACTCAATCAAAAGCTGTCGATCTCGCACCAGCATACCCGTGAGCAACGGCACGCCGAATCGGTCAGCAAACAAACGGCACTTGCACAAAAAGGCATAGTAGACGTTGAGCCCACAACCCTGCATGGTCTCAAAATTTCCTTGCCCCTTGGCAATGATGAGATCCGCCGACTCCAGCGTCTGCCGCGCCTCGAACGAGATGCGGTCAAGCGCCGTGCCCGCCAGCGTGTCACCGTTGGAAATGACGGTCACGCCCTCCATACGGGTCAACCCTACCTGCTCGGCGTCCTCCATTGTTGCATCGTTGAGCACGGGGGCGCCTCGCACCAGCACGGTAATCGCCAAATGGGGATACAGGGCGTGCAGGGTGCGGAGCATGAGTTTGTCGCACACGATCTCACCACAGTTATCGGTCAGGTAGCAGAGGGAGTGCGCGGCGGCAAGGTCGGCGCTCATATCCTCCAACACCGCGCGGTCCACCGCCTCGCCCCGCAGGGGAGCGGCATCCAAAAGGGACGAGAGCTTCTCCTCGTCCACGGTGTCCATCGCACCAAAATCAATGTAGTTCCCCGTCATGGCGTAGCCGAGCGCGGCGATCAGCGGATGGGGATGTGCCGCCACAGCCGCCTCCATGCGGTCGTACTGCGAAAGCATGAGGGCGTTGAAATGCCGCTTGATGGGGGTATAGTCCACCGCCCTGCCGAACAGTTCCTCCTGCAGGCGGGTGATCTGCTCCATCATGGCAGGTCCGCCCGTGCGATCGGGCAGGTGCGCCATCATATCCCCCAGCCGCCGCATATAAGTCAGCACCAGCGCGGGCGGCGCGTCGGGCGGGTAGCGGTCGATCTGCTTTTTAATCAAACAACTGACGCAGGTGGGGTCGAGAGCGGGGGTGTAGTAGGTTTTCATATGGTAAAGATCAGGGCTCGTCGGTCTGGTAGATGGCGCGCGGACCGCCCACGTAGGCGGGACGGGTACGGGCAAACAGAACAGATGCCTCACCAATGCGATTGAGCGACAATCGGACGGGCACCGCCACGCGGCGCAGGTGCATGCCAATCAGCGTACCGCCAATGTCCATACCCGCATGGGCGCGGATGCACTCCACCGCCACGGGATCGGTCATGGACGACCACACCGCCGTGGCAAACGAGCCGCCTGCATGGGGCTGAGGCATGACCCACACGGGGTCAAGTCCGTACCGTTCAGCGCACGCGCGCTCCACGATCAAGGCGCGGTTGAGGTGCTCACAGCATTGCGCGGCGAGATACACACCGTGCTCGGCCAGAATGGGCATAATGGCGTCGGCAATGGCGCGGGCGGCCTCCATGCTGGAATTCTTTCCGATCCGCTCACCCACTACCTCGGAGGACGAGCATCCGACCACCAGCACGTCGCCGCGCGACAGCTTTGCCGCATCCAGCAACTCACGAACCGCCGCCTCTGCGGCACAAAAAACAGTATCATTCATAGGGAACTCCTTTATTTTTACGCAGGGGCTTTGCCCCCGCACCCCCACCAAGAACCTTTTTTCAAAAAGGTTCTTGGAACTCCAAAAATCTTTAATAAGGATTTTTGAAAAGTTTTTGAAGATTGACAAGAAACTTTTTTCAAAAAGTTTCTTGTCCGGGGTCAAGGGGCAGAGCCCCTTGTGAGGACAAATCAATAAAACGTAGCCACTTCTTGTCTGGGTGCCTCGGCGGGCTCGACGCCGGTGGCGTAGAGGACGGGGCCGATGCGGCCGCCGTAGAGCTTATGCGCCTCCAGCTTGATCTTTGCCGTCACGGTCAGCCAATCGCGGGTCTTGTAGGTCACGGGGGAGGAGAAATTGCAAACCAGACCGCTGTACGTAATGTCGTCGGCACAGCAGGTCATGATGTGGCGGCCGATGACGAGGGCGGTCTTGCCCAGCTTGTTGTCGCGGGCGACGAGGCCCTTGACGTGCACCGTCTTGCCGTCGTACTGCTCCATCTCCTCGGACAGATCGCGGTACCACAGTGCGAAATCATCGTCCGCGATCTCGATCACGGGCGCGTTGACGTCAAAGGGCAGCGGATCCTCGATCTCGTCGTACTCCACGTGCCCGTCGGGGTAATCGTAGGAGATCTGGGCGCGGCGGCTCACACCGCGGATGATCTTGTGAATCTCCATTTTGTCGATATCGTTCGGCGTGCGGGTCAGCACCACCATCTCGCACCCCATCAGCTTATCCACCATTAGGGAGCGGAAATTGCGGTTGTAGGAAACGAAGGTGCGCGCCTCTGCGAACATCATCTCCTGAAAGATCGCCCAATTCTCGGGAAGACTCTCGTAGAGGGTCTGGAGCTGCCACATACCGTTGTACTCGATGATGACGCGGTCGAACTTGCGCTTTTTTCCCATTGCGGTCAGGGCCTCAAGGGTGAGATCCTCCTCGTTTTCAATGGTCTCGAGGTAGCACTCCGTGGATATGAAGCGGCTGGGATCGAGATCGTCCACGCCCTCCTCGCATTGAATGATGAGGGTCTTATCCCCCGCGTTGAATTGCTCGCTCTCCAGCGACTCCTGGATCATGTGGGTCTTGCCACCCTCCAGGAAGCCGGTGAAGAGGTAAACGGGAATCTTGTATGCCATAAATATGACCATAGCTTTCGCGAAGCGAAAGCTTCCTTTCTTGCGGAATTGTGGGTGGTTTTGCGGAGCAAAATCGCCATCGCGCCGATGGCCGCTCCAAGAGAGCATGCCACAAAACGCTGTTTGAAAGATTTATCTTTCAAACGTACTCCTTTTATGCCAACTCCGCGCCGAACAGCTCGGACAGAGCGGTCTTGTTGAGTTTCGAGCCGATCACGCAAAGGCGGCCGATCACGGCAGGCGCACCACAGCGCACGTCGGGCTCACCGGGAACGTAGTCGAAGTGGATCCAGTCGCCTCCGTCGGAAGCAGCCACGATGCCCTTGGCGCGCAGGACGATGCCGTAGGTGGCCTCGTCGGTCAATGCCGCCAGCTTGTCGGCCATAGCGGAGCGGTCGAACTGCGCGGTGGTCTCACAGCCACAGCTCATGAACACCTCGTCGGCGTGATGGTGGTGATGATGCCCATGCTCGTGGCAGTGGCACTCCTCGCCATCCTCGTGATGGTGGTGATGCTCGTGATCATGGCAGTGGCACTCCTCACCATCCTCGTGGTGATGGTGATGCTCGTGCTCGTGGCAGCGGCACTCCTCGCCATCCGCGTGATGGTGATGGTGGTGATGCTCGTGATCATGGCAGTGGCACTCCTCGCCATCCGCGTGATGGTGATGGTGGTAATGCTCGTGATCATGGCAGTGGCACTCCTCGCCATCCTCGTGATGGTGGTGATGCTCGTGCGTATCCTCGGTCAGACGAGCCAGCTCGGCCTCCAGCGTGTCGCGGCGCTCCATCGCCTCGAGAAGCTGAGCGCCCGTGAGCTGATCCCACGGAGTCGTGACGATCACGGCGGTGGGGTTATGCTCGCGCAGGAGCGCAACGGCGGCATCCACCTTGGCGGCGGTCGCCGTGTCGGTGTGGCTGAGCACGATACAGCCCGCGTTCTCCACCTGATCGCCAAAGAACTCACCGAAATTCTTCATATACATCTTGCACTTGGAGGCATCCACCACGGTGGTAAAACCGCCGAGGACAGCCCCCTCGGTAGCCGCACCCTGCACGGCGCGGATCACGTCGGACAGCTTGCCCACACCCGAGGGCTCGATGAGGATGCGGTCGGGCGCGTACTCGGTCAGCACCTGCGAGAGTGCCTTGCCGAAATCACCCACCAGCGAGCAGCAGATACAGCCCGAGTTCATCTCGTTGATCTGAATGCCTGCCTCGGCGAGAAATCCGCCGTCAATGCCGATCTCGCCAAATTCGTTCTCGATCAGCACCAGCCGCTCGCCTGCGTACGCCTCGGTAATAAGCTTCTTGATAAGGGTGGTCTTGCCTGCCCCGAGAAAGCCCGAAAAAATATCAATATTCGTCATAATTTTATTGCCTCCGTATCGGTTTTTCAGTAGTCGGAACGTAAAAATGCTTCAAATTTTATTATATCCCTATTTGCCCAAAATGTCAAGTATTTTACGAGAAAATCCCCCGTCCGCCATTGGCGGACGGGGGTAAAGAGATGCTTTATGCACCGCGATATACGTAATTGAGGCGGCCGAGGGGCGCGACGTCCCCCTTGTCGTAGAAGTCCTCGATGGCGGTGTAGGCCTCGCGGCTGTCGGCAACCTTGAACCACAGCGTAAAATTGTCGTGATCCAGACCCAGCGCGGCGCGCTCCACCTTGATGCGGAACTTGTTATCCTTGACCTCGTAGTACGCCACGATGCCATCGATATCGGTTGCGGTGAGATCGTCACCCGTGCCCGTCACACGCGCCAGCGTGGTGGTTCCATCGGCTGCGGGGGTGTTGTTGAGCACGAACTGATAGCCCGTGCCGCCCTCGGTATTGAGGTAGAGCTTCATCCACGAGCCGTCCCCCTCGGCAGAGATGGGCTGCTTGGTATCCACGCGGAAGGAAATATAGGTGTCATCGTGCTTGACCTTGATGCGCTCGATGATATTGCGCTGGGTGGCGTTGTGGTACATCACACCGCCCTGACCCTCGGCGTGGCGCTCAAAGTCGCCGTCCGAGAAGCTGTCGTACACCGCGGTTGCCTCGCAGAAGCATCCCACGGCATTGCCCTCGGCAGGCGCAACCGCCGCATGAACGGGGTTGGCCACGGCGCCCTTGTAGCGGCGGACGTAGCTCACCATCTGCATGAAGTAGTTGTCAAAATAGCCGTCGCGCATCATCTCCACGTCGCGGCTGTACTCGTAGTTGGCGCAGTCCACGAACAGGATGGGACGGGTGGGCGTACCCTCCCAGCGGCCCGCGATCCACTCGTTCCAGCCCGTGATGAGCACGATGGGGGGATCGGTCTCCAGCGCGCGGTCAAACTGCTCCTCGAAGTTGTAACCCCACTTGTAGGCATCGGGATCGGGATCGTTTGCGCCATTGTGGAAGCCGCGGCCACAGTTGGTGGTCTCGCCGTACAGCACCGAGTCGCCAAAACGGATCTGGGGGTGCTGGGCGACCGACACGTTGATGACCTCGTCCTCGCCCTTGAGGTTGGCGAACACGCGCTGGGGACGGGTGAAGTCCATCCAGGGCCAACCGCCCAGCTTGTCGGGCTCGTTGGGCCACTGAGACATCTTGATGTTGAAGAACGCGCGGGTTTCCTCGGAGCATTCCTCCTTGACCGCGATGATGACGGGCTTGCCGTCCAGGCAGAACCAGGTGTCCTTGCAGTATTCGGGCTTGTAGATGCCGTCGTAGATGGCCTGCACCGTCGCGCCCGAGGCGGTGTTGGTGTAGAACATGACCTTGGGGATCTTCCAGCCCGCATCGTGGTACTCCTGCAGCACGCGCAGAACGATCTTGGCGTTTTTCTCATACACCAACGCGTTGGTGGTATCAAAGAACAAAAAATCAATGTCAGACTGGATAAAAAGCTTCATGTGACGGCGGATGACCCACTCGTCGTCCGAGTAGTAGTAGCCGTAGAAGGGCTCGCCCCAGTGGTGGTAGGTGCCGATGCCACCCCACTTGTCGCTGTCGGGCTTGTAGCCCAGCTCGGGGTCCTCGGACACCATCTTGGAAATATTGTAGGGCTTGTGACGGCCGTGCTCACCCAGCCAGAGGAAGTAGAACAAACCGACAAGGCGGTTCTCTCGAGGCAGGGGCACGCCGGCGGCGGCATCGGGCGTGGGGCGGCCGAGTGCATCTACCGCCATCAGCGGACCGCCAAGGCTCTTGCGATACGTAGCATCCATAAAATTGACCTGCTTTCTTGCGTAGTTTCGGGGAAACGGGACAAGCTCGGTGCCCTCTGCCATGTGGCAGCCCCTCTTGGTATATTATAAAGGTTTTGGGGGCTTTTGTCAATCGCTTCTGCGGAAATTCATGGGATTTGTGATGAAAATTCCACAAAAAAATCACCAAAAACAGCAATAAAGTCGTCAAAATATCTTTGCGAAAAAGGGTTGACAAATCCCCTTCCCTGTGCTATAATATGGGAGTACTCAATTGAGAGTACCTGCGGTGTTAGCTCAGCTGGATAGAGTACCTGGCTACGAACCAGTAGGTCGGGGGTTCGAATCCCTTACACCGCGCCAACAAAAAACGCCGAGGCAATCGCCTCGGCGTTTTTTGTTGGCATCGTGCTTTGGGGTGAGCCCTCCGTTCAAGTTGCCCGCAAGTCAAAAACATTCTGTTTTGCAGCGACCGCGAGGTCGCGGAGTGCAACTTGACCCGAGTCGGCGCTATGCGCCGCGAGGAGGGGTTCAGAATCCCTTACACCGCGCCAACAAAAAACGCCGAGGCAATCGCCTCGGCGTTTTTTGTTGGCATCGTGCTTTGGGGTGAGCCCTCCGTTCAAGTTGCCC
>CAJGEA010000037.1 GCA_904502015.1 uncultured Clostridia bacterium
AACCTCTCGCACATCTATTTTAACACAAATGCAAGCGTTTGCCAAGTCCCTTCCCGAATATTTTTTAATTCGTGAGATGGCTTGTGTTGGAGATACGCTGACTCCGCTTGTGATTGCAGAGATCGGCGACGTTCGGAACTTTCACTCCAAGCACGCTCTGATTGCTTATGCAGGGATTGATGTGCCGCCCTACCAATCCGGCGGATTTAACGGAACTGAACGGCATATCTCAAAGCGCGGGAATGGGTATCTTCGACACGTTGGCTTTGAGATCATGCAGTGCAAGCTTCGTCTGAAGCCCGAGGGCGATCCGGTCTACTAGTTTATCCAAAAGAAACGATCGGAAGGCAAATGCGGTAAAGAGGCCATGGTCGCAGGCATTAACAAATTTCTTCGAATTTACTACGGCAAGGTCACCGAGTTGTACCGTGAATTAGAGGCTTAAATACATACAACTGAACATCTTTCGGGCGAAAAAATTAAACATTTTTCGCCCTTTTGGTGCTTCTCTTATTACCTCAAAATTTTTCTCAATTATTTTCGTAAAACCTATTGACTTTTCTTAGCAGGTTTGAATAGTGACTCAATTTTTGAGCTTCAAAAATCTGCGCGCATATATTGATTTCCTACTTGAATTATTCACAAAATCGTGGTATAATGTATATGATGGTGAAATAGTATCATTTTGAAAGGAGCAACACGATGGCTGAACAAACGAAAGCATATTTAAGTAATATCGGTGAGTACACCACCTTTACCTTCGGCGGTCGTACTCTCACTTTCCTTACCAGCAAAAGTCTTGAACGCTACACAAGCATCAAAGAGTGGGATAACGGTTATCTCGTTGTTATGGCGAAGTATTCGACACGATCCACAGAGGAAGAAGAATATATCGACCTCATCCCTATTCTTGAAAACCTTTATATGAACGCTGAGGCGTTCCTGAATCCAATTCAACAGGTGGAGATGCGTTATGCCTGAAGAGAAAATCAAGAAAATCGCAGACAATGCCGATATGGTCGTTGGCGGATATGCGTTTACAAAAAAAGACGGCAAAATTGCCGTGCTGAATATCAACAATCCCGAATACGCAATGGTGCTTTCCCTTGAAGGCAAGCTCCTTGAAACAAATATGGAGCCTGTCGAGCAGGCTCTTGTAATGAGAATTTGGGAAAAGAATTCCTCTTTGATGGAGGACGACAATGCCTAAATAATATCAGTATCAGATTGCGGGTTACTATCTCTACTACACTTCTCACTGCATTATCGAATGCATGCACGTTCATGCAAGCGATAAGAAGCTGACCGAGGGTGGCTCGGCAAAATTCTTCGTTAATAGCGACGGTTCTACCGTCGTGCAGAACCGCGGCGTTCTCTCGGATATTGAAATCAATAAGATTCAGAAGTTCATCAAGATCAACTATCTTGAAATGTTTGAGAAGTGGTCTATGGATAGCAACAAGGGCTTTTTCGATCAGCAGTAATTTTTCTTTGATTGGTGACTCAGTTTTTGGGTCACCAATCTTTCTTCCCTATCTTTTTGCGGCTTCTTCATCCCCAAGCGTTTTTGACCCCATTGCTGACCATAGACCGACTTGGAAACGGTGGAAACAACGGAGCTAAGAGTGTTACAAAGAATTTGAAATGGAGCAGAAACCACTATATATTGCGTTCTCGGAATTGAAATATACTATATTTTGCGCATGGATTCAACAAAAATAATTATTGAAAGGACATTCACATCATGAACAGAAACGATTTGTTTGAGGGCTATGTGTCCCTGACTCATGATATGATTCACGCAAAAAGGGTAAGAAAGAGCCGTAGCCTCACAGTTGGAATGTACGTCAAGGGAGAACAATATCATGTTCAGGAAAAACGCTTATTGGTTATTGGCAGAGCATTAAACGGTTGGGACGCCGAGGATATCGTGTGGGAAACAGGTGCCACGGATATATCCCCTTCCGAAAAAGCAATGCAAATCCTCAGGCATTGGCACAACCAAGAGACCTGTCCCAACTGGAATGGAAAAACCGACAGATTCTACGACAGAGCACGGACAAAACCAGTACCCGAATCCGATTGTATTGCATTGGAGTGGATTCATTCCTACTATCGTGGTGATGATGCTCACGGCTTAATAAAAACCTCCGAATTGCCATTTTGGAGATATGCGGGCATAATCGCGCAAGCCTTGTTGGATACCCGGGACAATAGCTGGAGCAAAAAAATCGCCTGGACAAATTTATACAAAGTTGCACCCGCTAAAGAAGGCAACCCCAGCGATGCTCTTTGCAACAAGCAACTGCCTTCGTGCAGGCAAATTTTAGAAGAAGAATTAAGGATATTAAAACCCACGCACATTTTGGTTATTGCAAGAACAAGACACAGAGGAAACATAATCGACCCTCCCGACACAGATTACTGGACGAAAAATTTCCATGATATTCTCAAAAATTATCAAGACGGCGAAAACCGCCCTGTTTACATCAGCTACGCGGCGCGACCGGAATTTGCATCAAAAGAACAGTTTGATGCAATGATTGAACAAACAAAGAAAGACTTTGCATTGTTGAATTAAATACAAGGAAGGGACAGCGAGTGTTTTGCGCTCGTTGTCCCTTCCTTGTCGGACTCCATATTTTTATACGGTTCTGCCGCTCGGGTTGTCGGATTCGTGCCCTGCGGTGCTCTGCGTTGCCGCGCCTGCGGGCATTCGCATACGGGCCTCGCGCTCACGCAGAAATGAGCGGATGCCGTCCACCCCCGTCCACTTCTGCCATGTGCCGTCGGGGGCGGTCATGACCAATGTGGGCACGGCGCGGATATCGTAGCGGCGCGCGATGCTCTCATGCTCATCCGCCAGTATGGGGGCGTAGGCAACGCCGCGGTCATCGAGCAGGGCGATGGCGGTACGGCAGGCGGGGCAGGTGCGGGTTTTGACGAGGAACAGACTCTCGTGTCCGATCGGTTGTTGGAGATTGCTTTCCATTTCATTCCTTTCGGGCGGCATCTCCACACGACAAAAAAAGCGGCGTGATACAGAAGCCACCAACATAAATTTGCATGGTGTCCGTCACGCCGCAATCTGCGGAGCTATGGAGCTTACGAACACCATCACGCATAGGGTTCCCTGCGTGGGCGGCGTTCATACGCGCATCACAGATTCGTAGTGTGCGCGGTTGTTTATTTATGATATTTTGATCCCTTGGCAATCTGGTAACAACGGTAGATCGCTTCGTAGAGAATGACGCGCATGAGCTGGTGGGGGAAAGTCAAATCCGACACCGACAGCCGCAGACGTGCTGCCGATTTGACCTCGGGGGCGAGTCCGTAGGACGAGCCGATGATGAAGCACAGCTCCCCCGTTTCGTCGGTCACTGCCTCGAGACGGCGGGACAGCTCGGGAGAGGACATTTTTTGCCCCTCCACGCAAAGTGCCACCGCAAAGGCGCGGGGCGGAATGGCGGCAAGAATGGCCTTTGCCTCGGCCGACAGCGCCGCGCGAATCTCGGCATCCGAGGGATTGTCGGGCAGACGGGTTTCCTTGAGCTCGATCTCCTCCACGCGGCACATACCCGATAGCCGCTTGCGGTATTCGCTTACTGCCTCACGCAGATAGGATTCCTTGAGGCTTCCCACCGTAATGAAGCGCACGCTTGTGGGCATCATGGGCGCACCCCCTTGTCCCCCGCCCGTGTGGGCAGGACTCCGCCGCTCGGGACGTTCATCGAGGTAGGCAGAGGTTCAGCAGTGCGGGTGGGAACGGGGAGAGGCTGATCGGGATCGCCCACCAGCATGGTCACCTCAACGGGGGATGCCACGCGAAGATTGACATCGTAGCCCGCCAGCGCGCTGAATGCCTCGTCATAGGCAAGATCGGGAAAATTATTCGCCTCGCTGATATGGGCCAGCAGAAGATTCCTCATCCCCTGCCCCGCCAGCTCAGCGGCGAGATCGGCGCAATCGCGGTTGCACAGATGCCCATGGCGGGAGCGGATGCGCATTTTGAGATCGTAGGGGTAGAGGCCGTTCATGAGCATATCCACGTCGTGATTGGATTCCAGCACCACAGTTTCGCACCCGAGGAGTGCCGCACGGATCTCGTCGGTCACGTAACCCACGTCGGTTGCGTAGCCGATATGGATTACGCCCCCGTCGGTGGCGATCTCGATGTGATAGCCAACCGAGGCACGGCTATCGTGCGGGGTTTTGAAGGAGGTGATGGTCACGTCCCCGACCCGCACAGTAAAGGGGGCGTTTTTGTAGAGCATGAGGCAGCTGCACAGCGCCTCGGGTTGGGTATCCTTAAAGCGAAGCGCCGATTCGTAGAGCATATGTACGGGGATGGGGTGTTTTTTGGTGAGCACCTCCAGCGCGGCGATGTGGTCACGATGCTCGTGGGTGACGAAAATAGCGTCAACCGTATCAATATCCACGCCGATGGAGGCCAGAGCGCCGACAAGGGTGCGGGCGCACTTGCCCGCGTCGATGAGAATGCGGGCGTTGGGAGTTTCGAGGTAGGCGGCATTGCCGTCCGATCCCGAATAGAGCGTACAGAGGCGGTAAGGGTGCATAGGCTTGCCTTTCAGATTACAGTTTGTCGATAAAGGGCTTGATGTGGGGATCCCACACGAACAGGTACAGAGCCTCCGCCATGAACACGAGGACGAAGGGGATGATGAGGGTGAGCATCCAGCGGGATTTCTCGGCGCGGCGATGGTTTCCCTCTACGAATGCCCGCTTTTTCTCGGCGGGCCAATCCAAGGGCAGATCGGCCTCAGTGACGTTCTTGTTGACGAATCCCCGATTGTAGGCGAGGTAGCCCACGAGCAGGACTCCGAAGGCAACGAAATACACGATCATAACCTCGCGGACGAGCCCAATCGCCATGCCGCCGTAGTACAGGATCAGCAGTACCGTGGTCAAAAGCAGGACGGCCACGAGACGGCGCTTGGCCTCGGGGGAGATGGGCTTTTCGGGGGTGCGTTTGGGGTTGGGGGTAAACATGGCCGTTTCTCCTTACGGGAATAGTGAGAACATCAGAAAATACGCGCCGCGCCGACCGTACGGATGCGGAGATCAGAGGTGGCACCGCGGCCGAAGGCGGCATCCATGACGGTAGTGAACTCACCGACCAGCTCGGTGGGAACGAACGCCTGCACCGTACCTGCAAATCCGCCGCCGTGAACACGCCACGCGGCGCGCTTACCGCCCAGCACACGCTCACAGAGGCAGAGTGCCAGGGAAAGCCCCTGCTCGGACACGTTCGCGGTGGTATAAACATTCTGCAGGTAGCAGAAGGAGGATCGTCCCGAGGCGAGTACACCCTCAAAGAAGATATCCAGCGCCGCATCGCGGGCGGCAGTATCGGTTGCCTCCATAGCCGCGGTAATAGCCGCCTTCTGGTCAGCCACGCGGCGGTTCTCGGCATAGAAATGCAGGGCGCGTAGAACGGCGCGGTCGCCCACGCGCTCACGCAGAGTGGGGATGGCACCAAGCACGTCGGACTCGGGCACATCACGCAAAACGGCCTTGCCGAACGCAGCGGCAACCGCCTTCATCTCGGCGGGAACGGCGGCGTAATCGGCGGTGAGGTCGGCGTGGTTGCCTCCCGTATTGACAATGCAGAGATGGTAGCCTGCGGCGGTCATATCAAAGGGGAGCGGCGTGATGACGGGGGACGCGGGATCGGCAAAGTCGATAGCCACGATGCCGCCCACGGCGCAAGCAACCTGATCCATGAGTCCGCAGGGCTTGCCAAAGAACTGATTTTCGGCGTACTGCGCGAGCTTGGCAATGGTGACGTTATCCACGCGACCGTTGTTGTAGAGGTGGGAGAGGATGGTGCCCACCATATCCTCAAACGCGGCGGACGAGGAAAGTCCCGAGCCGCGCAGGACGTCGGACGTGACGCAGGCATCGAAGCCGCCGACGGCGTATCCCGCGTCGGCAAGACCACGGCACATACCCGCGATGAGAGCGTTGGAGGTGCCGAACTTGGCGCTATCGGGTTCGGTATAGGCGGAAATATCCACGACCTCCTCGTCGAAGCCGTTGCTGGCGAGGCGGATGATGGAATCCTCTCGGCGCGACGCCACGCAGAGCATATCCAGGCTGATGGAGGCGGCGATGACACAGCCATGGTTATGGTCGGTGTGGTTGCCCGACAACTCACTGCGACCTGCGACGGTCAGGAGAACGACCTCGCGGTCCTCTCCGTAGGCAGCGGCAAAATTATGTACCAGCTCCAGCGCACGGGCCCGCTGGGCGGACGCACCGCCCGCACCGCCGAGGGCATCCAGGGTGGTGTCCAGCTTGCCACCCTCCAGAGCGGCGATCAGATCCTTGACGGGAACGAAGGGGGTATCGGATACGGTGATGGGATGAACAGTACTCATAGCAGGTTCCTTTCAATATGGGTATAATACAGATAAAATCCTACAAAATTACATTTGCCATTTTATTATACCATATCCGCGCGGATTGTGCAACCGCTTCTTGTAAATTTTCTGTGGCGGTGCGATCGGAACACGTCAAAAGAACCGATCCGCGGCCAAGACGCGGATCGGTTCTTTTATATACGGTATTATGCGGTGCTAAATCAGCTTGCGCGCAAAATCTCCGAGAGAGCGGGAGAGTCCATAAACGCGGATGCCGAGATGATGCAGGTATCCTCGGGCAGACGAAGATCGGTCAGGTGGCCGCACCAGGCAAAGGCGCAATCCTCAATCACGCGCAGCGTGGCAGGGAGAGTCAGCGTGACCAGCGAACCGCAGGCAGCAAACGCCGAGGTGCAGATGCTCACAAGCTGCTCGGGCAGGCGGACGTGGACGAGCGCACTGCATCCCTCAAATGCGGAGGGAGAAAGCTCGGTCATACCGTTCGGCAGGGTGACACTGCAAAGACGCTTGCAGTACGCAAAGGCATGAGAGCCTAGACTGACCGCGCCCGCCACGTGACCGAGGCGCAGCACGCGCAGGCACTCGCACCCCATAAAGGCGCGCTTGCCAATGTGCGTCAGGCGGCTGTTAATACCCACGCGCAGGTTGACAAGGGAGGTACAGTAGGCGAAGGCACGACTACCGATCTGCTCCAGCGTATCGGGCAGGACGACAGTGCGCACCGTGGTGCATCTCTCAAACGCACGCTCGCCCACCGCGACCACGGTACGACCGTCAGGCGCGCGGTCGGGGATGAACAGCGTGGCGGGATCCGCCAGCATACTGCCCGTAATCTCGCAGGTATCGGCGGACAGGGGCGCGTAGGAAAACGCGGAATCAAAAGTGCCGTTCGAGTGATCGGTATTGAAGGTGCAGGTAACGTACGTCATATATGCCTTCCTTTCCGCGGCCATGCCGCAGGTGCGTATCCGCCGTTGGCGGTTTTCTGCAGGATCTCCCCCGCTTCTCCTTCGGGCTTGTCCTTCTGCCCGATTCGGGCAGGACACGGGGGGATGCGACGGCAAGCGCGAGGGTGTGACCTCACTCGGCTTGGCTCCGTCCTTTTTTCTCTGTGGCCCTATTATAGCACACATTTTTCCGAAATGTGCGAACAAATTGTAAACAATTTACTGTTTTTCTCAATTTTTGTTCCTGTTTTGGAGTTATTTGTCGAACCAACAACACGTTTTTCGACCAGTTATCACATATTATTGCCATTTTCGGAACGAGCCGACAGCGTGCCCCGAGCAAAAAACGGCGTTTTTTCGTCTTGAAAGAATGAACTTTCTACAATGCGTATCCTATAAATTGTCCAAAAAACCGCTCCCACCTATTGCATTTGATGCCACATTTTGTTATAATGTCAGGTGAGAACCGCCTCCTACTTTTCCGCAGAATTGGGGCGGTATTACAAACGATTCCATTTTCGGTTTGGCCGTCTTCGCACGGCAGAGAGGAGCAACCGCATGAGTAAACAGAACATTAAAAATGAATTTTTAAACCCCTCGGTCGCATGGCGAGGCAAGCCCTTCTGGTCCTGGAACGGCGAGCTGCGCGGCGAGGAGCTGGTGCGTCAGGCGCACATCATGAAGGAGATGGGACTGGGCGGCTACTTCATGCACTCCCGCGCGGGCCTTATTACCGAGTACCTCGGTGACGAGTGGTTCGACCTCATCAACGAGGTCGCCGATGCCGCCGAGGCCGACGGCATGGAGGCGTGGCTGTACGATGAGGACCGCTGGCCCTCGGGCTCAGCGGGCGGTAAGGTGACCGTCGATCCTCAGTACCGCATGAAGTCGCTCTATGTCTTCGAGTCTGCCCCCGACAAGGTGGATTGGAATGGTGAATCCATTGCGCTCTACGTCGCCAAAATCGACGGTATCAATCTCTACACCTATAAGGAGCTGGACACCGCCCCCATCGCCTGCCGCAAGTGCGCCGCTCGCGCCGCCAAGGCCGCCGTGGAGGAGCTTGCGGACGCCGCCGCGAACGAGCCGGGTGAATGGAAGGCCCTGCGCTTTGCCATCGTGCCCGACCCCTGCAACTCCAACTACAACGGCACCACCTACATCGACACCATGAGCCGCAAGGCCACCGATAAGTTCATCGAGATGACCCACGAGGAATACAAGAAGCGCTGCGGCGAACGCCTCGGCAAGAGCATCAAGGGCATCTTCACCGACGAACCTCACCGAGGCCACTGCTTTGACAACCGCTCCGAAAAGGACGGCGTCATCTCCTGCGCCACCTGCTGGACCGATGATATTTTTGAAGAATTTGAGAAGAGATACGGCTTTGCCTGCCGTCCCACCCTGCCCGAGCTGTTCTATCGAATGAGCGGTGAGAAGGTAGCCCCCGTCAAGCTCCACTACATCGACCTTGCCAACCATCTCTTCATTGAGCGCTTCGCAAAGCCCATCAATGATTGGTGCGAGGCGAACGGCATCGTATTCACGGGCCACGTCCTCCACGAGGACAGCCTGATGAACCAGACCGTGCCTGACGGCTCGTTGATGCGCTTCTACGAGTACATGGGCGCCCCCGGCATTGACTGCCTGACTGAGCACAACCGCTGCTACTGGATCGTCAAGCAACTCGCCTCGGCCACTCGTCAGCTCGGCAAGAAGTGGCTGCTCTCCGAGCTCTACGGCTGCACGGGCTGGCAGTTCAACTTCAAGTCCCACAAAGCGGTAGGTGACTGGCAGGCACTGTTCGGCATCAACCTCCGCTGCCACCATCTGTCGTGGTACACCATGGAGGGCGAGTCCAAGCGTGACTACCCCGCCTCCATTCTGCACCAGTCCCCCTGGTACAAGGACTACGCTAAGGTCGAGGACTATTTCGCACGCTTCGGCATGGTGATGTCCGAGGGCGCGCCCGTCTGCGACGTGCTCCTGCTCAACCCCATTGAATCGGTTTGGTGCCAGGCGTACGCAGGCTGGGCCTCCTGGATCTTCAACACCTCGGCTGACGTTGCCCCCTACGAGCAGCGCTACACCCAGCTCTTCCACATGCTGACCGATAATCAGATCGACTTCGACTACGGCGAGGAGGAGATGATGTCCCGCATGGCCTCGGTCGAGGTAGGCGCCGACGGCACACCCGTTCTGCGCGTGGGTGAGGCTACCTACCGCACCGTTATCGTTTCCAATATGCTGACCATCCGTCCCACCACTCTCGCACTTCTGCGCGACTTCATGGCCAAGGGCGGTAAGGTGATCTTTGCGGGTGACGCTCCCGCCTACGTCAACGCCGTTGCCTCCGACGAGCCCGCCAAGCTGGCCGAGAGCCAAAACGCCGTACGAATTGAGCTGTCCGAGGAGTCGCTGGTTTCCGCCGTTCGCACGCTGACCGATGCATCCGTCTCGGTCGTGGGCGAGGACGGTGACCCCGAAAAGGCCGTCTTTGCTCAGGTGCGCAAGAATTTCAACGGCGACGGCTACGCCGTTGTGATCCTCAATACCGACAGACAAAACCCCCGCAACAATCTGACCCTCAAGCTCGCCGTTCCCGCAGGCTATACGGTGCAGGAATGGAATCTGGAAACGGGCGAGCGCTACGATGCCTCCGCCCTGTCCTTCCACGTGGGCGGCGAGATGTGCATCGCCACCGAGCTGGATGCCGCAGGCACCCGTTGCTTCGTTCTGACCAAGGAATCCGAGGAGCTTCCCGCCGTGACCGCCTACGGCACGGTGGCCGATGCGACCGTCACGGGCGAGTTTGACTACACCGCCGACGAGCAAAACGTCTGCGTTCTGGACTTCGCCAAGTGGCGTTGGGCGGGCAAGGAGTGGCAGGAGGAGCAGGAGGTTCTGCGCGTGGACCGCGCCGTCCGCTCCGACGTGGGCATTGAGCACCGCGGCGGCGAGATGCTGCAGCCCTGGTACGCCAAGCTCCACTACACTCAGCAGTACGGCGAGCTGGAGCTGGAGTACGAGTTCTTCATTGACGTGCTTCCCGAGGGTGACGTATACCTCGCGGGCGAGCGTCCCGAGCTGTGCCATTACAGCATCAACGGCATTGCGCTGACCTCCACCGACATCAACGATTTCTGGGTAGACGATTGCTTCAAGCGCATGCACGTGCCCGCAGGCGCGCTGGTCAAGGGTCGCAACGTGGTGACCATGACCGTCAACTTCATGCGCACCACCAACATCGAGGCGCTCTACCTCATCGGTAACTTCGGCGTGTCGCTGGACGGCAACCGCCGCACCCTGGTCAAGATGCCCGAGAAGATCGGCTGTGAGAATCTGGATCGCTACGATCTTCCCTTCTACACGGGTTACATGACCTACCACCTCACCCCCGAGCAGTACGCGGGCGTTCTGGGGGATGCCGCCGACACGGCTGACCGCATCGTGCTTTCCCCCGCCTCCTTCACGGGTGGCTGCGTGAAGGTCACCGCCCTCGGCAAGACCACTGTCCTCGGCTGGGATCCCTACGAGGCCGACGTGACCGAGGCTTACCGCGCAGGCGCGCCCATTGACGTGACCGTTGTGGGCACTCGCCGCAACGTGTTCGGTCCGCTCCATCAGATCCCCGCGCTGGACGGCTGCTACGGCCCCGGCAACTTCGTGACGAGCGGCGATTACTGGACCGACAACTACAGCCTGCTGGACAGCGCGCTGACGGGTATCGTATTCAAGGCACAGAAGGCGCTCTAATATAGGAATACAATTTGTCAGGGGGTGTCCCCCCTGGCAGGCGTTCAAATTTGGATTTATCGAGGAGCGGGCACGCAGGGGTTTCACCCCTGCACCCCACCAGAAACCCTTTTGAAAAAGGGTTTCTGGACTTCCTAAAACTTTAAAAATTTATATCTTACAATGGTTTTTAGCAATATATTTTTGAAGTTTCTTGAGGGGGCTCGGGGGAACTTCTTGCAAGAAGTTCCCCCGGTCGTTCTCCCTGATAAACCCCAATTTGACGCGTGGTGAATCGTTACATTTGCTATTTTGGATTCCAAAGAATACGAATAGGAGGAATCTCCCTATGAACACCATCAAATTTGACAACCGAACCACCCAAATGGTCGCGCACCGCGGCGTGAGCGGTCTCGAGCGTGAGAACACCGCGGCGGCATTTGTCGCCGCAGGTAACCGCTCGTATTTTGGCGTGGAAACCGATATTTACCGCACGGCGGACGGTCGTTTCGTGGTCAACCACGACGGAAATGCCGCGCGCGTGGGCGGTGTGGATATCGCCATGGAAGGCGCCGCGTGGGAGGATCTGTGTGGCATCGTGCTGTACGACATGGACGGCACCAAGGATCGCCTGGATCTGCGCTTGCCCAGCCTCGAGAACTACGTCAGCATCTGCAAGCGGTACGACAAGGTCTGCGTGCTGGAGCTCAAGAGCGTGTTTACCGCCGAGGAGACCGCCGCCATCGTGGATATTTGCCGCAGGTACGAGTATCTTGACCGCGTGATC
>CAJGEA010000038.1 GCA_904502015.1 uncultured Clostridia bacterium
GGTTCTGGACTCCCAAAAACCTTAAAAAACATATATTTCAAAACGCTTTTTTAAATATATTTTTGAAGGTTCTTGAGGGGGTTCGGGGGAACTTCTTGCAAGAAGTTCCCCCGGCGTTCTCCCAGATAAACCCCAATTTACCGTGCAGCCAAATCATTGCTCAACGATTTCGGCGCGGGGGCGACCTTATGGTCGCCCCGCGCCGTTTGCCTTGCACAAACAACGCATGGGAATACCTATATTTTTATGCACTTCGCCAAAACGCTTTAGTGCGTTACAATGATGTATTGACAAAGCAACGGTATTGTGCTATACTATCTGCGTCATCCGATTTCTGCCCTCAGGCGAGACGGAAAATTTTATTACATTCGAGGTATAAAACAATGAAAAAGCTGCTTTGTCTGGCTCTCGCCACCCTGATGTGCGTGTTCGCACTGGCTTCCTGCGACAAGGAAGCAGCAAGCAATCTCAACTTCGGTAAAGAGCTGCTCGCCGTCAGCTCCCAGCTCGACGCCCTCAACGGTCTGGTTAAGGGTGACGCCGACGTCGCCGTCATTGACTCGGTCATGGCAGGCTACTACATGAACGGCGTTGACACCTTCAAGGACTACCAGATTCTCGACGGCGTGGTGCTCGCCGAGGAGCAGTACGGCATCGCCGCCAAGCGTGGCAACGAGGCCCTCATGAGCAAGATCAACGAGGCGCTGATCGCACTGGCCGACACCGACTACAAGACCATCGCCAACACCTACGGCCTCACCTCCGAGCTGCTGGTCAAGGCTGACACCGTCAACCCCTACGCATCCGCTACCGACGGCTCTTGGGACAAGGTTGCCGAGTCCAAGAAGCTCGTCGTCGGCTACACCCTCTTCGCTCCCATCGCCTACAACGAGGGCGACGGCGCGGACGCTCAGTTCAAGGGCTTTGATATTGATCTTGCCCGCTACGTTGTCCACTACCTGAACAACACCTATAACACCGAGATCGTTCTGGAATTCCAAAAGATCGAATGGAGCGAGAAGGAGGCTATGCTGGAGAACGGCACCCTTGACCTCGTCTGGAACGGCATGACCATCACCGAGGAGAGATCCGCCGCCATGACCATCTCGGTTCCCTATCTTGCCAACAAGCAGGTGGCCGTTGTCAAGAAGGCTGACGCCAAGAAGTACGCCGCTACCGACTACGACACCTTCGTTAAGAAGGTGAAGGATGCCATCATCATCGTTGAGAAAGGCTCGGCCGGTGAGGCTCTGGCCGCCAACATCGAGTAAGAAAGGCATTTTCCATCCAATATGAATACCTGGTCAATTCTGTATGACCTGTGCATGGGCTTCGGCGTTACGCTGAAGCTCTTTGCACTCACGCTGGTCATTGCGCTCCCCCTCGGGCTGGGCTTTGCCCTGCTTTCCATGTCCAAGCTCAAGCCGCTCGCCTACCTGATGAAGACCTTTATCTGGATCATCCGCGGCACGCCCCTGCTCCTGCAATGCGTGGTGGTAACCTTTATCCCCTCGGTGCTGCTCAAGATCCCGAACAAGGATTTCGCAGCGGCCATCGGAACCTCCATCACCGATCTGCAATTCTACTTCGTGCTGTTTGCCTTCGCCCTCAACTACGCCTGCTACTTCGCCGTCATCTACGAGGGCGGCATCAAGGCCATCCCCCGCGGGCAGTACGAGGCGGGACAAGTCCTGGGCATGACCAAGACACAGATCTTCTTCCGCGTGGTGCTGATGCAAATGGTTCGCCGCATCGTTTCCCCCATGAGCAACGAGGTCATCACGCTGGTCAAGGACACCGCGCTGGCACGCGCCCTCAGCGTCATTGAGATCATCGCTATCGCCTACGAGAAGGTCAACAAGTACGCCGTACTGACTCCCCTGCTCTACGCGGCACTGTTCTACCTCGCGTTCAGCGGCCTGCTCACACTGGCCTTCCACTTCATCGACAAGAAGCTGAGCTATTACTCGGTCTGAGAGGTGACGTATGGATCAACAAAATTACTTATCCGTCCGAGGCATCCGCAAGTCCTTCGGCTCGACCGAGGTACTGCGCGGCATCGACCTCTCGCTCGACCGCGGCGACGTGCTGGCCATCATAGGCTCGTCGGGCAGCGGCAAGACCACCCTGCTCCGCTGTCTGAATTTCCTTGAAAGACCCGACGAGGGTACCATTTCGGTGGGCGGCAAGCTCCTTTTGGACGCCGCCGACCACACCACCCTGAGCGAAGCGCAGATTCGCCGCAACCGCCTGCATTTCGGGCTGGTGTTCCAGTCCTTCAATCTGTTCCCCCAGTACACCGTCCTGCAAAATATCACCCTCGCGCCCACGCTGGCGCTGGGCGAGGAGCAAAAGCGCATCCGCCGCGCCCAAGGCGCGCTGGCGGCGCAAAAGTGGCACCGTGAGCAGGTCGCCGAGATTGGCGAGAGGGCGCACGCCCTGCTGGCCCGCGTAGGCCTTGCCGACAAGGCGGCCTCCTACCCCTGCCGGCTCTCGGGCGGCCAGCAGCAGCGCGTCGCCATCGCGCGGGCGCTGTGTATGTCTCCCGACATCCTCTGCTTTGACGAGCCCACCTCGGCGCTCGACCCCGAGCTGACGGGCGAGGTGCTCTCGGTCATCCGAGGCCTCAAGTCCCACGACAGCACCATGATCGTGGTCACCCACGAGATGGAGTTCGCCCGCAGCGTGGCCGACCGCGTCATCTTCATGGCGAACGGCATCATTGAGGAGGAGGGCACGCCCGACGAGGTGTTCGGCAACCCCAAATCCCCCATCCTGCAAGGATTCTTGCACAAGGCCACCGATATGCGTTGAAGAAAAAACGAATCCCCTCCGCCGCGGCGGAGGGGATTTTCTCGTTATTTTGCGAATCTCAAGAAGGACGGCGGATGTTCAGAATACCGTCATCGCCAATCGTGGCAACGGCCGTTCCCGCGCCCTTATCGTCCTTCCAGACCGATTCAATGGCAGGAACCTGATTCGGGTCGATACCCTCGGCCTGGATGCCCTCGGTAATCACGGTAACCGCGAACGTATAGCCCTCCGGGGCCGTGTCAGCACCGACCGTCACGGGATCCTTAACCACGATCTTGGCACCGATATCGCTGCCCGCGGCAACGGGCGCAGGGTAGTAGAAATACCCGTCAATGCCGGGAGCCCAATCGTCATCCTCGCCGTTGAGCGGTCCCTCCCCATGCAAATAATCGGGAAAGCCCATATTCGGTTTCTCATAGTACACCGTGCCGTCTGCGGCCACCCAGTTGAACACAACGGCCACGCGGACGTAGGCACTGATGTTGTCCTTGTTGCGGACGGTAAACACGTAATCGCCGTTTTCCTTGACCGAGGTCACCGAAATCTCCACCTTAGCGGGGACGAAGGTGTCCTGCACCTGCTTCGGCGTTTCGGGATCACTCCCATCAATGATCACGTAAGCGAACACCGACGAGGCACCTACCACCAAAAGGAAAACGGCGCAGAGAAGGCTGATCCACGCGGTGCGGGACATGGAGCCTGATTTGATCTTGTTCATCATGAGGCAGCCTCCTTTCTTAAGGCGTTGCATGGCCGTAGCCGTAGCCGTTGATCAAATAGGGGTTGGTTATATCCAGCGACCCTAAAGTTCTGGTCGCGTTTTTGCCCGCGGCCTTGGTGCTGTTGCCGTTTGCATCCGTGGTGATAGCACCTGCTCCGTAAAGGGTCCTGGTACCAGACCTCAGTCCGTCGGCGCCCACATAACGCCAGCCCCAATCGCCCAGCATCTCCACCCGATAGGTTCCGTCAGGCAGGCACACCGTCACCGAGCGGTCGCTCGCGCCGTCGCTCACGCCCGAAACCAGCAGGGGTGTAAAGGTGTACGCAGCAGAATCCGTCGCGGTTCCCGTGATGCGGTAAAGACACGCCTCGTCGGTCGCGCCTGACGGCGGCGTAATGGTCAGAAGTCCCGTGGACAGCCGCCATTGCGCCACCATCGTGACCTCCAGCGTGTAGTCCGACAGGGTCAGAATGTTGTCGGGCAGGTACTCGGTTCTCGACGTTTTTTGGGTATATATGCTTGAACTGATGGATATATCAAATTTTCCATCGGTCATGGGAATTTCCACAAGCGTGCCGCTCGCGTTCTTATAGTACGCCTTCCAGCCCACGAAATCGTAGTGATCGCGCAGAAGCTGCATATCCGCCAGCTTAGCGGCGGTCAGCGTCATGGAAAACGCTGCATTTGCGGTTTGGCTGCCCCAGGTCTGGGTGTTCTTGACGGGGGTGACGCTTTGGAAGTCCGAGGTGCCGCTCACGTTGTTCTCGGTCGAGATGTTGATCTGATAGGTGTCCGAGCTCTTGTTTGTAACGCCCTCGTAGGCCTCGGCCTGGGTGGATACCAGCTTGATCTCGTTGATGTAAACGTAGGAGTTAACCTTAGCGATGTGCGAGTCGAACAGGTCAACGCGCATGCCTCTCAATCGCTCGTACAATTTATCTTGTCCGATGAGCTGATCGGTCAGCTCCAGCGCGCAGGTGATCCACACGTCGTAGCCATCGCTGGTTATTTTTTGCCAGATACGGAAGTTTTCATGCTCGCGGACCGATCCGTCAGGCCACGGCACACACGGGTGGAAGCCCAGCGGAATCGCGCCTTGGTTCGACACCTTTCCGTTTTCCACTTCGTTAAAACACGCTGGGGTTATTTCGTTATTAGGGTCACACGTTTGGCAGTTGTGCGCGGGACAAAGCCCATTAAACGCATTTGCGGTGGCGGTGGGTATCTGGTAGGTTACAACCAGATACTGATAGTCCTTCGTGGCAATTCGGCCGCCGTCCTGGAACAGTAGCTTCACAGAGGGGTCAACCACAACGTCCTGCGTGGTCTTACGAGTCTGACTGTATTCATGTTTCAAATGACCGCATGACAGTCCCTGACCCTCTTTGCCTACGGGAGCCGTTGCACTCTCCGGATGATAGGGGAGGTTGCAGTTTGCCTTACATTGGAATTTAACCGCATTATCTGCCTTTGTCACGCTGATGTTGTGCGGGGCGTCAAGATCGCCGTACAGCGTGGAGCCCTTCACCAGGTAGGCAGTAGCGCGCCCCATAGCCTCCGCTTCCTCTCGGGTTTTAAAAAAGCCGATGGAGTCAATGAAGCTGCTCACCTCCAGTGCTAAATTCGTAAAGTCTATGCGAATGCCGTATATTTTATCAACATTTCCCACAATACTGCTGAGATCAAACACAAAGGTACGATATTCGTCGGTAGGCGTGTCTCCCGGCGTGATCTTGACCGACATCGCCTCGGATAGACTCCCTCCCCCCCTCGCCGTATGCAAGAACACCTGCATGGTTCCAAGGTTTATCGTGGGTTGGGATTCATCCGATGGATTGTAGAACCTGGCCGAAATGGCCACGTACTTGTAGCTCGTCGGGAGGGAGCGGTCGTATTGGTTCTTACCGCCGGTTCCGTCTATGGAAAACATGAAGTTCGGGTCACGGTACCCATCGCCGGCCGGCTTGTAGAAGCCGAACGCCCGCTCCTCTCTGCCGTAGATCGGGCCAAACGTGATTTGGGAGGAGATCGAGTGAATGTAGCCGTTCAGCGAGCGGGAAACCGCCGTGAAGATATTGCGATCGTTGTAGTCATCTTCGTATCCGCGGATGGGGCCGTTGCGAACCCAATCGCGCTCCCTCGTGTGGTATTCCACCTCGTCCATAGTCTTGAAAAAGCCGAAGGAGTCCACGAACATGACCATGCTGCCGTATGTCCCCGAATCATTCTTGTCGAAATAATCAAAACGGAATCCTCGGATAACCCCCGTCCATTTTGCCGCCTCCGTCAGATCGAAAACGGCGGTGTAGTAGATTCTTTGTCCGTTCGTGGTATTACCTGCTCTCGTGGTAACGGACGTCGTTACGCGCCAATCCAGGGCATTATGGCTGGAGGTAATCGGGTATATACTCATCTGCAGGCCGGCTCTGTTGGCATCATTCGACGAGGGGCAATGCACGGAGTAGGTAATGGTGATGTATTTATACTCGTCCGCCGACAAGCTATATCCGTCCGTACCGCCCACGACTCGGCCCCACGGCACACACGGATAGAAAAACACGTAGGGGTCTACGGCCGAGCCGTCAGTGGGTTCCTGATTTCGGAAAACAAACGCATTCTCCGTGGCATGGTAAAATCTCTCGGTGTCGGTCTTTTTATTCGTCTGTTTGTAATTGCCGAATAGGTGGTCATTATCTCCGCCGTATGCCGTAATGTAATCCTGCCATTGCGGAGCGTAAAAAACGGTGGAGTGATCCAGGGAGGTGGAGGTCGGCTGCGCAAAAGCCCCCGCAGCATTGCCGCCCGCTGCCGCCGCCACCTCGGTGGTAAAGACGATGGGTAACACGGCAAGCGCCGTCACAACGGTGGCAACCGCCAGTACAGCCGATATGAGTCGTTTCCTTGCAGTCCCGGTTCTTGCGAAATTGAAGCGTTTCATAAAATCTCCATTCTGCCGCAGGGTGAGCTCCGCGCAGGCTACGCACGGGCTCCACTCTGTATATGGCTTCCGCACAAAGGCGGTACAATACGGTGTGAATTTTGGCTGTCCCCCGGCGGCAATCATGCGCCACCGACAGCCGGTCAAAAAGTTATATCTATACATAATAATTTTACCACAAAACGCCCCAAAATGCAACCGCTTCTTCCGCTCAAATCGTAGAAATATTCGGCTTGATTTTAGCCCATTTGCACAAAACGCCACACCCCTCCCGATATCGGGAGGGGGTGTGGCGTTTTTGCGAGGTAACGTAACGGGCTTTACTGAGTCACGTAGTCCACGTACACGTAACCCGACACCGAGTGATCACCGTTGGCCACCGTGTAGGCGATGCGGTATGTGGTATAGGCCGGCACGGTTTCCTCGCCCAGCGCCGTGTAGCTGCCGTCCTCGCCAAGAACCTCCACCACGTCAGAGGGTGTGCCGTACTCAAACGCCAGCTCGCGCAGGGCGGTCTTGAATTTGGCGCAGTCCATAGCGGGATCGGCTACCATAGCCACCGCCACGTCAACGGTTTCGGTATAGGTCAGGGTGAGAGCGTCGGCCTCTCCCTTGGCGGCAGACACGGTCACGTTTCCTGCGCCCACGGGCATACCCGCAATCTCACCGACCGCCACGGGGGTGTACGCCGAGGAGCGCACGCCGTCCGAGGTGGCGATGTACGCCACCAGCGTATAGGTGCCGGGGGCGAGCATCGGAATCGAGAATGTCACGGCCGAGGCGGTCACGGTAAAGGATTTCTCATCGGCGTAGGGGGTGGTTGCGGCATTTTCCGTGTCAGGCGCATCCAGGTGAACGAGTCCGCCCTTGGCATCCGCCAGCGCGAACGCCACCTTGTAGGGCTCATCCTTGACGTACAGGAGGGTGTCAGTCACGGTCAGTGAGCCGCCGCCCACCGTGAGCGTGGTGCCGTCCAGCACAACGCCCTCAAAGCGGCTGTCGGTAATAGCGGCAAAACGGATGTTCAGCTCCATCCGCTCGGTGTCGTTTATGTCAATCACCTCAGCGTCCTTGACCTCGGTATAGTGGGCAAGCATGGTGGCAAAGCGGGCCATCTCCTTTTCCCTCGCGGCCGCAATACCTTCATCGTTGGCAAGACAGATACCGTTCCACTTGTAGTACTTCGCCGTGATGGCGGCATCCACGAACGCCGCCTCCATGCCCGCGATCACGCCATCCAGATCGCGGCGGCAGGTCAGACCGACCTCCCCGAGGAACTGACGGAATGCTGCCATCTGCTCGGCGCGGCCCTCGCCCTGAATCATCATCATCATCTCGCCGGTATAGCCGCTTGCGCCGAACATTACGTGAACGTTACCGATATTCACCTTGCCGTCCGCAAAGGTGTCGCCAAACTTGGCGGTCTTTCCGCTCGTGAAACAGACGGTGGCACGCTCGCCGTTCGGAATATTTGCGTATCCGTAATCCTGGTTATAATCCACCTCGTCTCCCGAGGCCACTACGTAGTCGATGCCGTCAAAGCCCGAGAATTTCAGAGTCAAGTGCAGTTGGCCCCTCCCATCCTCGTAGTTCGACACCCGGAACAGGTCGGTCGCCCGATCGGCACTCATGACCTGAACGAGGGAAACCTTCTGATCGAGCAACGAATAGAACGCGCCGTAGCACAGATCGTCCTTCATCACGAAGTAGGATACGTTGCTGTGTTCGGGCCGGATACCCAGCACGCAGTTCTCCCAGTAGCCCTTGGCGTTGTCTGCCACAAAGCATTCCACGCTCTCGCCGTCCCGGTTGTTCTTCATGGAAAGCTCATAGCGCTCGCCGGGGATGTAGGTCATACGCTGCTCGTACTGCTCGGTGGCCGAGGTGCGGTACAGCTCGTAGACGTCCTTGCCCTCGGCGTTTCGGTAGCGGACACAAACGTCCATGATGTCCAGCGCATTGACACCGTCGGTGCCCGTGTAATGCTCAATGAGCATCTCGGAGTTCTCGTCCACGTGCAGGTAGTAGCGGCTGTCACCCGCCCGGACCCACTTGTCCACCACGCGCACGTTCTTTTTGACATTGTCAATCAGCTCGGCAGCGATCTCGGCGGTGAACACGATGTTCGTCGTAAGGTTTTCAAAATATGCGTAGGAGTTGTTGTCCTCCTCGAACTCGCTGAAGTAGAAGGTGTCGCCCTCCTTCTCCAGCTTGCCCGCATCGTTTCCGCCGTTGGGCTCAATGACCTCACGCGCAAGGGGGGTCATCGTGAGTTTCTTTTCGGTGGCGCGCGCGCTGAGGTAGGTAACGCCCAGATTCTCGGTCGCGCGTGCAGCGAGGGTGTTCATTACGTCCACGCCGTTGTCAAAAATACTGCCCTCGTTATGGAGCAGGTCAGCGTCGAGGCGCTCGCCCGCCAGCAGGAGTCGGACGGCGTCCTTGCCGCTCATGCCGTCGGGGAGCTCGGTAAGGAAACCGCCGCCGTCTCCGCCATTTCCGCCAACGCCTCCGTTGCCGCCGCTGCAGGCCGCGAGGACGGAGATCAGCAGAGCCGCCAATAATACCGTTGATAGGATCTTTTTCATAGATAGGTCCTCCTTGGTGCAGGTTCGAGAGAGGGATGTCGGCAAGGGCAAGCCGCCCGCCCCGCGTCCTCCTCTCTTTCAGTATACCATAAAAAGGAAATTTTGTAAAGAGGACAAAAAATCAAAAAAAATTTGCAAATCCTCTTGACAGACGCGAAAGAATATGCTATAATACCACCGTTGCGGAGGCATAGCTCAGCTGGTTAGAGCGCATGCTTGACATGCATGAGGTCATTGGTTCGATCCCAACTGTCTCCACCAAAGCAAAAAGGACTGCTCGCGCAGTCCTTTTTGCTTTGGTGAGGACACACTTGGCTGAGAACATGCGGCCGAAAGCCGCAGTGCAAGCTGCCAACAACCGCCGAGGCTTAATAAATCATTTACAAATTGGGGTTTGTAGGGGGGCGAGGAGAACGGCGAGAGAAACTTCTTGCAAGAAGTTTCCCTCGCACTCCCTTCAAGAACCTTCAAAAAAATATTTTCAAAATATATTGTGAAATATATATTTTTCCAAGTTTCTTGAAGCCCAGAAACTTTTTTTCAAAAAAGTTTCTGGTGGGGTGCAGGGGTGAAACCCCTGCGTGCCCGCTCCCCGACAAATCCAAATTTGCGGAACACAACCCAAAGGTTACCCCGCAAAAATTCCACCGCTTCACATACAAACCTTAATTTCACGATATGACCCCAGGAAGGCAACACCCATGAAAACCAACTACCATACCCATACCCCCCGATGCAACCACGCCATTCACGACGAGCGTGCCTATGTGGAAACCGCGCTGGCCGCGGGCTTCAAGATCCTCGGCTTTGCCGACCACGTCCCCTACCCCTATGAGGACGGCTACGTCTCTCCCATGCGCATGCGCCCCGACGAGACGGCGGACTACGTGGACACCCTGAACGCGCTCAAGCACGAGTACCGCGGCGAGATCGACATTCACGTCGGCTTTGAGGCCGAGTACTTCCCCGCCCTCTTTGACCGTCTGCTGGAGCATCTTGAGCCCTACGACTACGAGTATCTCATCCTCGGTCAGCACTACAACACCGACGAGCGCACGGGGAGCTATAACGGCGTCCCCACCGCCGACCGTGCCGCACTGGACACCTACGTGGACGAATGCTGCCGAGCACTCAACACGGGCGCGTTCACCTACTTCGCCCACCCCGACCTTCTGCGCTTTACGGGCGACGAGTCCATCTACCGCGCCGCAGTCCGCGCCCTGTGCCGCGAGGCAAAATCCTGCGGCGTACCGCTGGAATACAACCTACTCGGCCTACACACGGGCCGCCATTACCCCCAGCGCGCCTTCTGGGAGGAAGCCGCCGCCGTGGGCAACAAGGTCATCATGGGCTGGGATGCCCACCAGACCGAGGGGCTGACCATCCCCGACACCGAGGCGCGCGCCGAGACCACCCTCTGCGAACTGGGGCTGACACGCATCAAAACCCCGACCCTGATCCGCCCCCGCCGCTGATCGCCATTACGTATAAAAAGGAGAACCGCCATGCGTCAACCCGTAGAGATCGGCATCATCGGTGCCATGAGTATTGAGATCGACGCCCTGCGCGCCGCCATGACCGACACCGCCACCGAGGAGATCGGGGGCATCACCTTCGTTATCGGCGACCTGCGCGGACACCGCGTGGTGACCGCCAAGTGCGGCATCGGCAAGGTCTTTGCCGCCATGTGTACCCAGACCATGATTTTGCGCTACGCCCCCGCCGCCATCGTCAACTCGGGCGTGGCGGGCACGCTGTCCGAGCACCTGTCCATCGGGCAGGTCGCCATCGCCGAGCAGGTCGTCCAGCACGATATGGACACCTCCCCCATCGGCGACCCCGTGGGACTCATTTCGGGCATCAACGAGGTCTTTTTGCCCACCGACCGCCGCGTGACCGACCGTCTCGCCGCCTGCGTAGCCGAGATGGGCATCCCCCACCGCCGCGGCACCATTGCCTCGGGTGACCAGTTCATCTGCCGCACCGCCGACAAGGATCGCATTCGTTCGAACTTCACCACCCCCGAGCGTGAGGTGATCGCCTGCGAGATGGAGGGTGCCTCCATCGGGCAGGTCTGCTACGTCAACAAGACGCCCTACGGCATCCTCCGCGCCATTTCCGACGGCGGAGACGAGCAGGCGTTCGCCGATTACCCCACCTTCCTCGCCGCCGCCGCCAAGGCCGCCACCGAGGTCATGCTTCGATTCGTGGAGACGTGGGAAAAGGATTGATACACAACGAACCCCGCGTATGGCATGAGCCATACGCGGGGTTTTATGATTACTTAAACTTACGTTTCAAAAGAGCCGCGCAGATCAGATCACTCGGAATGCGCGCGATGAAAAGATCGGAAAGCCCGGTTGCGATCAACCAAGCGATGCCCCAAACCATGTTGCCCCGAACCAAGGCCGCAGGATAGAGCCAAATGAGAACGCTAAGCAAGGTAGCCATCATAACCCACAGGATATCGTGTATCCATATCAATACCCGAAGAAACTTCTCATCCGCCCCAAGAGCCGCAGACAGGTCTTCCGCCTCGAATTGTATGGGCTTGAAAAAGGTGATGTTCTTGAAACAGAAACGAAACCATTGCCCGAATGTAGGCTTGTTCATGATTGCCTCCTTTTCGTTGGTTGGGGAGATGCGGTTGTGAAACGGGAGAATTGGGGTTTTGCGGCGAGTTTGTAGTTTGAATACACCTTCCCCAAGGGGGTCATCCTGAGCGACACCGCAAAGCGGTGGAGTCGAAGGATCACGCTTGGGGAAAGAGATTCTTCGACTTCGGGCTTCGCCCTCCGCTCA
>CAJGEA010000039.1 GCA_904502015.1 uncultured Clostridia bacterium
CTTGTGATTCTTAAAGATTCTGGCGGGGTCAATGGAGCCCATGGAACCGGGCTGACGGTGGATAGGACCTACACCGTGGGTCTTCTGAAGCATGTGGTGGTTCCAACGCTTAACAACGCCCGAGTAACCGTGTCCCTTAGTCATACCGGTAACGTCGACCTTCTCGCCGGCGGCGAAGGTATCGACGGTAATAACATCACCGACATTGTACTGGGAGCAATCGTCAAAGCGGAACTCCTTGAGGTGCTTCTTGAAAGAGAGGCCATTCTTAGTGAAATGACCCTGCTCGGGCTTGGTCATGTGCTTAGCCTTTGCTTCCATGAAACCAAGCTGAACGGCATCATAGCCGTCGTTTTCTGCGGTCTTCTTCTGCGAAACTACGCAGGGACCTGCCTCGATGAGGGTTACGGGAATGACGTTACCGTTCTCATCGAAGATTTGAGTCATACCGATCTTCTTGCCGATAATACCCTTTTTCATTGTGTTTTTCCTCCTGTAAATTATTGGTTGGCCGAGGGTGGATAGTCAAGATCTGACATCCCAAGGTCAACATGACTTACAAAGTTACCGAACCACAGCGCGAAGCGCGTGTCGGCTGTTGTCTTTGTATACCGCCTAAGGATTTGGCGGTTGCGGCTCTCGCGGGAGCCGCGCGGTCGGGGCTGGCGACCGCCGGGGTGGGGTGAAGTCGAGCCGCTTGATTACAGCTTAACTTCGATCTCAACGCCTGCGGGGAGCTCGATGTTCATCAGAGCATCCACAGTCTTCTGAGAGGGCTTCATGATGTCGATCAGTCTCTTGTGAGTTCTGGTCTCGAACTGCTCACGGCTGTCCTTGTACTTGTGAACAGCACGCAGGATGGTCACGATCTCGCGGTCGGTGGGAAGCGGGATGGGACCCGAAACCTCAGAACCGTTTGCCTTAGCGACAGTCACGATCTTTTCAGCCGCGGTGTCGATGAGGGTGTGATCGTAGCTCTTCAGACGAACTCTGATCTTCTCTTTCACTGCCATTGTTTCTTGCCTCCTTTTTAGATTTCGCGCCCGAGCCGCCCTATTATATGTAGGAAACGGTCGCCGCGATGCGGTAAAACGGGGCTTAACCGATTCAACACCGCTCCGGGTGTTCCTTCGCCCGCCCGAGAAAAACGGCGCTATGCGCCAAAGAACTCGCGCGTCGGCAGGATTCCGACGTGGCATTGACAAACGCTTCGCCCGATTCTCGGACATACTCCGTGAAAATTCCCCCAAAGGGTTCGGTTTCCCCAATGGGCAACCTCTCACATCTACGCATATCAAGCTCTACAATTATATCACATCTTTCCTTATAAAGCAATAGTTTGAGAAAAATAAAAAATCATGAAATTGAACGAGTTGGCCGCATCCGTTTTGTTGCTTTTGCACAAATATCAATCCTTTTCTTTTTATCACCCCAAGGACGGCAAATTTTTCCCTGTTCCGACAAGAAAACTTTTAAAAAAAGGCCGTTTGGATACAATTTGTTCACATATATGGAGTATAATATAATAATGTAGAGTTTCCCTCGACGGCGTCTCCTCCGATGCCCCGACAACCGATATTTCAAGAAAAGGATATCTTCTTTTATGAAGCATATTTCCATTACACCACGAGCCTACGCGGTATACGCCACCGTCCTTGCCCTGCTGGGTGCGATCCTGCGTACCGTCTGCGTGTTGACGCAATTCGACGCCGAGGTTGGATATTTCAACAACGGCTGGCTCTCTCTGGCCTCCCGCGCTCTGTACTTCGTTGCCGTGGCTTGCTTTGCCGTAGGCGCGATCGCTCTCCCCAAGAAAAGCGCGGTCTCGGGGCTCACCTCCCGCGCACACACCCTCACCGCCTATCTGCTGGCACTCGTTCTCGCGGGTTTTGCCGTAGGCGCGGTTATCATCGGGAAGGCAAGCGGCGAGATGCGTACCCTGCTCCCCATGGCGGGAGCCGCGATCCTCTCGGCGGTCTACTTCGCCATTACCGCCTTGCATGACGAACGCACGTCCGACCGACTGGCGGTGTTGGGCTTCGTCCCCGTGCTGTGGTCAATCCTCTCCATTGGCGAAACCTACGTCGATCCCTATACCACCATCAACAGCCCCCTCAAGCTCGCCCTGCAAACGGGCTTTCTCGGTTTCATGGTGCTCATGACCGCCGAGCTCCGCTTCCGTCTGGGCAAGCCCTCTCCCCGCAGAGCCATCTGCCTGCACGCCGTCGCGGCCTTCACCTGCCTCACGGGCGCGGTGTCCACCCTGGCTGGCTTTGCGGCAGGCATTAAAATGGATTCCCTCTACCCCCTATACGCCGCCGCGCTTCTGGCCGCGGGCCTTTATGCCCTGCTCACGTTTCCCACCGCAGCCCCCGCCCCCATCGAGAACGCGCCCGAAAATCCCGAAGTGAGCGAGGAGGTATGACGCAATGCGCGTTTCCGCCAACGTCCGCATCCAATGGCTGCACGAGGAGCTGGTGCGCGGCACCTACCCCAACGCCGCCCGCGTTGCCGAGCGGTTCCACATCTCCCGCCGTCAAGCACAGAGAGATATTGACTTTCTGAAAAAACAGCTCGGTGCGCCGCTGGAATATGACCAACACGTGCAGGGCTACCGATACGCCAAGCCTTTTTCCCTTCCCGTCGCCCTCCGTAATGAGAACGACGAGGGTATCAGCCGCGTTCCTATCAACCCCTTCGCCGCACCTGCCTCGGGCGGATTTACCGCCGGCGATTTCGCCGATGCAGACAGCCTCATCATTCAAGGGCAGATCCCCTACACCGCCACGCTGGCCATTAAGGACAAGCTCACGGTGCTGGAGATGCGCGGCTACATCATCTCCGAGGAAGCCAAGGGCGAGTACCTCTGCGAGTTTCACAACGTAGACCGCTTTCTATGCGCCATCCTGACAGCGCGCTCGGGCATTCGCATCGTTGAGCCGAGCTGGCTGAGGGACAAGCTCCTGCATATGGCAGAGAAAGCCATTCAATACAATTCCGACACCGAAACGTAAACAAACCGAAAGGAACTACATATTATGAAAGAGTTTCACATCAACACAGAAATCTTCTTTGGCGAGAGCTCGCTGGACCGCCTGAAGCAGCTGTCCTACGAGTACGTCTGGATCATGTCCGATCCCTTCGTGGTATCCAGCGGCATGATCGCCCTGCTGACCACCCGTCTGGACGCGGCTCACATCCGCTACGACATCTTTACCGACGTCGTGCCCGATCCGCCCGTTGAGAAGGTCATCGCCGGTGTCAACGAGGTCATTACCAAGCGCCCCCCCTGCATCATCGCAGTTGGCGGCGGCTCGGCTATGGACACCGCCAAGGCCGTTCGTAAATTCGCCACCCAGATGGATGCGTCCTATACCCCCCGTCTGATTGCCATCCCCACCACCAGCGGTACGGGTAGCGAGGTCACCTGCTTCTCGGTCATCACCAACACCCAGGAGGGCCGCAAGTACCCCCTCGCCTCCGAGGATCTGATCCCCGACGAGGCCATTCTGGACGAGGTGCTGGTCAAGAGCGTGCCCGCCACCGTCACCGCCGACACGGGCATGGACGTTATGACCCACGCGATCGAGGCCTACGTATCCACCAACAACAACGAGTTCTCGGGCGCTCTTGCAGAAAAGGCCGTCGAGATCTCGGGTCAGTTCCTCATTCGTTCCTACGCAAGCTGCGACGATACCCACGCACGCCGCAAGATGCACATCGCATCCTGCCTCGCAGGTCTGGCGTTCAACTCGGCATCCCTCGGTCTGAACCACGGTATGGCTCACCAGCTCGGCGCCAACTTCCACATTCCTCACGGCCGCGCCAACGCCATCCTGCTTCCCTACATCATTGAGTTCAACAGCGGCATCGGTCTGACCACCCGCTCTCAGCGCGACTACCCCTCCTGCGTGCAGAAGTACTGCAACATCGCCCGCATCCTCGGCGTGAGCAACATGAACGAGGTCACCACGGTTCGCGCGCTGATCTCCTACATGCACTTCATGAACAGCGAGATGCAGATCCCCAACCGCATCTCGGAGGCCTGCCCCAACCTGACCCACGAGGAGTACGAGGCCGCCATCGACCGCATGGCCGACGCCGCCCTGCGCGACGGCTGCACCATGACCAACCCCCGTACCCCCCTCAAGCAGGACGTCATCGAGATCTACAAGAAGATCTGGTAAGGAGAACGCGGGGCTTTGCCCCGTACCCCACTTAAGGTGCTTTTTTGAGAAAAAGCACCTTAAGAATCCTTAAAAAGCTTTATAAAAACAAAAGTGCCGCATCCATTCCTATGGATGCGGCATTTTCCTTCATTTATTATATATATTATATAAAGTTCTTGAAGGGAGTTTGAGGGGAACTTCTCGAAAGAAGTTCCCCTCAAGTCGTTCTCTTACTCCTCCTCGGCAACCACGGCGATGGCAAGCTCCTCAAGAGCCTTGGCATCGGCGGGCGAGGGGCACTTGGTCATCAGCTCGCTGGCGTTCTGCACCTTGGGGAAGGCAATGACATCGCGGATGTCCTCAAGACCGATGGAGAGCGCCACAAGGCGATCCAGACCGAAGGCAAGACCACCGTGAGGCGGTACGCCGTACTTGAACGCTTCCAGCAGGAAGCCGAACTTCTCCTGTGCATCCTCGGGGGTAAAGCCCAGTACCTCGAACATCTTGGACTGGATCTCACCCGAGTGGATACGGATGGAACCGCCGCCCAGCTCGGTGCCGTTCAGCACGATATCGTACGCCTTGGCGCGCACGCGGCCGGGGTCGGTGTCGATGTACTGCAGGTCTTCCTCCATGGGCATGGTGAAGGGGTGGTGCTTCGCGTAGAAGCGGCCGTCCTCCTCGCTGTATTCCAAGAGGGGGAACTCGGTGACCCACAGGAACTTGAATTCCTTGGGGTTACACAGCCCCATCTTCTTTGCGCAATGGCAACGGAGCGCGCCCAGCGCGTCGAACACCACGCTGTTCTTGTCGGCCACGATGAGGATCAGGTCGCCGGGAGCGGCCTCCATGCGTGCCTTGATGGCCTCGTTCTCGGCGTCGGTCAGGAACTTGGCGTAGGACGAGGAGATATCCCCGTTCTCGGCCCACTTGAGCCATGCCAGGCCCTTGGCCTTGTAGGTCTTGACGAACTCAACCAGCGCGTCAATCTCCTTACGGGACATGGATGCGCCGCCGTCGATCTTGATGGCGCGGACGGAGCCGCCGCCTTCGATCGCACCGGCAAACACCTTGAATTCGGTGCCAGCGAGAATATCGGACAGATTCTTCAGCTCAAAGCCGAAGCGAATATCAGGCTTATCCGAGCCAAAACGCTCCATAGCCTCGGCGTAGGGCATACGGATGAAGTCGCCGCCGAGGTCGATGCCGTAGAACTCACGGAACATGAACTTCAGGAAGCCCTCGTGCATACGCATGACATCGTCCTCATTCACGAAAGACATCTCGGTATCGATCTGAGTGAACTCGGGCTGGCGGTCAGCACGCAGATCCTCGTCGCGGAAGCAACGGGCGATCTGGAAGTAGCGGTCAAAGCCCGACACCATGAGCAGCTGCTTGTAGAGCTGGGGGGACTGGGGCAGGGCATAGAACTTGCCGTGATGCACGCGGGAGGGCACGAGGTAGTCACGCGCGCCTTCGGGCGTGGGAGCGATCAGGCAGGGGGTTTCAATGTCCACAAAGCCGTTCTCGGCGTAGTAGTCACGCGCCAGCTTGGTGATCTTGGAGCGCGCCATGATGTTGTACGCCATATCGGGACGGCGGAGGTCGAGGTAGCGGTGCTGGAGACGCAACTCGGGCTTAACGGGGCTGTTCTCCACGATCTCAAAGGGAGGGGTCTGCGATGCGGACAGGATCTTCAGCTCGCTGACGGCGATCTCGATCTCACCCGTGGGGATATTCTTGTTCACAGCGCCCTCGCCGCGGCGGCGAACCACACCGTGTGCGCACAGAACGAACTCGGCGCGAACGGTGAAAGCCTTGTCAAACACGGCACGGTCGGTCGCGTCGTCGAACGCGAGCTGGACGATGCCGCTACGGTCACGCAGGTCGATGAAAATGAGCGCACCGAGATCTCTCTGCTTCTGTGCCCAGCCCATTACGCATACCGTCTCGCCCACGTTGGCGGCGGACAGCTCGGCACACAGGCACGTGCGCTTGTCATTGGTAGTCAAAAGTTCAGCCATTTGTAACACCTTCTTTTTTAAGATACGGAGGGGGGAACGAGGGGAACGCTTGGAGGGAACTTCTTGCAAGAAGTCCCCTCCAAACCTCCTTCAAGAATCCTTAAAAATTATTTTTTATTAAAGTTTTTGAAGATTGTCAAGAAACTTTTCCAAAAAGTTTCTTGACCGGGTGCAGGGCAGCGCCCTGCAAATAATATTACTCCAAGGGTATGCCGTCCTTGGTGAACAGCGGGAGCTTTTCGAGGTAGACGAGGTCGGTGCGATTCGCGGCATCGCCCTCGGCGAGGATGGTCGCGCGGCCGCAGACAATACCGCCTGCCGCCTGCACCAGCTTTTCCAGCGCGTTCATGGAGTCCCCGAGGGAGACCACATCGTCCACGACAAGGATGCGCTTGCCCTTCATCAGGGCGGCATCGGCACCGTCGAGGTAGAGATGCTGCTCGCGGTTGGTGGTAATGGAGCGCACCTGAACGTCCAGGATATCGCGCATGTAGAGCTTGGTTCCCTTTCGGGCCAGCATGTATTTCTGATTGCCCGCGAGGCGTGCCATTTCGTGGATGAGCGGAATGCCCTTGGCCTCGGCGGTGATCATGTAATCGTACTCGGGAACGCGGTCAAGCAGTGCCTGCGCGCACGCGGTGGTTAGCTCGGGGTCCCCGAAAATGACGAACGCGGCGATCATCAGCTCGTCGGTCAGGGGGCAGAGCGGCAGAGCGCGCTCACAGCCCGCAATGGTCATGCGATGGTACATCGGTTGATGCTTCTGTTCCATAGCCGTATCTTCCTTTCGTGCGGTATCAATCAGCGGAAGCAGGGGGATCCACGCGCATCTCACCGGGGCGAACGGTCACGCGGTACATGCCCTTGATCGCCTCCTCCACCAGCTCGTCAAACGGGAGCTTCTGCTCCTCGACCAGCACCTTGGCCAGCTCGGGGCGTGTGCGGGGATGACGGGGGGTAAACACGGTACAGCAATCCTCGTAGGGCTCAATGGAGGTCTCAAACGTGCCGATCTTGCGTGCGATCTGCACGATATCGTCCTTGTCCAGACCAATGCAAGGGCGGAACACGGGGTGTGTCGCCACGGGATCGGTCACGCCAATCGCTTCGGTGGTCTGGGACGCCACCTGACCGAGGCTCTCGCCCGTCACCAGCGCCCCACACTTGAAGCGAGTCGCTACCTTGTCAGCGATGGCCATCATGTAGCGGCGGAGCAGGAGGGTGAAGTAATCCTCGTTGCAATGCTTGACCAGCTCCTCCTGCACGTGAGTCAGGGACACCACGTGGACGATCATCTCGTCGTTATTATACTCCGAAACGATCTGCGCCAGTCGCAGAACCTTGTCTCGCGCCATTTCGCTGGTATAAGGGAAGGATTCAAAGTGAATGGCCTCAATGGTCAGACCGCGCTTGGCCATCATGTAGCCCGCAACGGGGGAATCAATACCGCCCGAGAGCAGGAGCATACCGCGGCCGTTCGAGCCGACGGGCATACCGCCCGCACCCTTGACGGGGCCGGGATGAACGTACGCAGCAAATTCGCGCACCTCAACCTTAACGGTCACGTCGGGGTTGTGTACGTCTACGCGAATGGCGGGGCAGGCAGACAGGATCGCGCCACCCGCCTCCTTGGATATTTCAATGGAATCGAGGGGAAAGCTCTTGTCCGAGCGCTTGGCCTCCACCTTGAAGGTGCGCTTGCCCGCGAGGTACGGGGGGATGTAGGAGCGCACGGTTTCCAGAATGCTCTCCATATTCTTCTCGCATACGGCGGCGCGGCAGATGGCCACGATGCCGAACACCTTGCCCGCATCCTGCATCATGCCGTCGATGTCGGCAAAATCGTCTTTAGGCTCGATGTAAATGGTGCTCTGCGAGCGGTAGATCTCAAAGTTTCCGTTGGCCTTGGCCTTGTGCCGCAGCTGGCGGCAGAGCATATCCTCAAAGTACTTGCGGTTCGCACCCTTGAGCACGATCTCGCCGTACTTGCACAGCAAAATTTCTTTCATACCAAGTGCCTCCGTCAGTCGTCGGCAGCCTGCTCGGCGGCCTCGTCGGCGGACAGCTCGTTGCCATCCTCGTCTACGAAGATAACTTCCTCTCCCTCAATACCCGCGATCAGCTCCTTGGCCTTTTCCAACACATCGGCAGGCACGAAAATATCCGCGCCGCACAGAGCAAAGCCCACGATCATGGTCATGGCGCTGCCATTGCGCTCCCGCACCAGGTAGGGGATGTTCTCCTCGTCCAGCATACCGCGAACGATACTGAGAATGGCTTCGTCGTGGACCGTGGTAAGCAGTTCCACCTCGTCACCGTCGGTGATCTTGTGGGGCTTTTCCATTCCAAACAGATCAAACATGGGCTGCCTCCTCTGCATCCTCCAAGGGGTTGTGCGCGACCGAGGGGGCGGCGGCACATTCCTCGGTGTAATCGGGGAACTCGGGGGTGGGGGTGCTGTAGTAGTTGGGGAACAGCGCCTCCCACACTCTCATGCAGGCGATGGTATCGGCAATGGAGGAGTGCGGAATACCGTCCCACTCAATACCGAGGCACTCCATAGCGTCCACCAGCGCGGCGTGAACCTTATCGGGGTAATGCTCGTTCTGGTAGCGCACAAACTCGTTGGCGGCGCAGCGGGTCTTTTTCTGAAGCGCCTTGCGATCCGCCTCACTCTCGTAAATGTACTTGATGTGGCTGTAATCGGTAGACACGCCGTAAGCAATCAGGTTATCGGCATTATCAAACATTTCCTTGATGGCGGGAGTCAGCTCGTCCAGCGTGGGCGCATCCTGCACCATAGCGGGGGAAATGCCGTGGATCTTCTCGGTGCGGTTCCACTTCTTCTTATGCAGAGGCTTGACCAGCGTATCCATGCGGATCACGCCGTTGGCATCCAGAATGGTGACCGAAATGATCTCGTCGTGATTATACACGCCCGTCAGCTCCAGATCGAAGAACAGCACGCGGGAGCGATCCATGTTAAAGCTCCCCGCGCGGTATGCGTCGCCTTGGGCACGGCGGATGGCCAGATCCTTCTCAAAGCAGGCGCGGCACATCTTGCGCTTGTAGCGCACGTCCTGACCGCAGACCACGCACTTGAGGGGGCGGCGCACGGCGGCGCGCTTATCGTAGAAATACAGGGTGGTGCCATCCTTGCGGACGTTGTACGCCACGGGCTCCTGCACCACGTCGTAGTTCATCTGATCCAGGCGATCCTTGGTGTAGAAGCCCAGCGCCATCGCACGCTTGGTGGGGATGCGCTCGATTTCGGTGCCGCTCTCCAGCGTCATGGTCTCGCGCGCCTCGGCGGGGACGGAAGGATCGCGGTACCACAGCTCGGCGGGGGTTTCGGACACGCGGGCGGGATCGTAGAAATACACGACCTCCTCACCCTCGTCCTGCCCAAAGGCAACGGGATCGCCCACGGGCGATAGGTGCATGAGATTGAGCAACTCGCGCGTCAGATAGCACCGACGGTCGGCCTCCTCGCGCGTCACCTTCGGGATGCTCACTCCCGAGGGCAGCTTCATGGTTTGATTCACGGTCTTGTTTCCTTTCTGTTTGTCGGCAGCCTTCCTTGCATAGGAACATCGTCCGACACTGTATTCAACAGCCGTCAGCGCACGCGGTCGATTCCCACAATGCGCAGTGGGGCATGATAGTCATATAAAGTAAGTATAGCACATTTCTCCGAAAGAATCAAGAGTAAAAACGAAATATCCTCCCGAAGAAAGCAAATTTTTCGCATTTTTTACGCAAAAACTCCCGAGGCATCTGCCTCGGGAGTTTTCCAAAAATCAAATCACGCGTTGGTTTCCGCCTCGTCCTTGGCGGGGGTAGGATCGGCGATACCTGCCACGTATTCGGCCACGTAGCCGTCGGGGGTGCAGGTGGAGATGTCGATCTTATCCTTGAGGGTAGAGCCGTCAACTACGAAGGCGAAATCACCAATTTCCTCAATGTCGTTGTGGAGCTTGATGGAGGTCAGACCCGTGCAGTTGTAGTAGGCCAGCGTGCCAATGGCCTTCAGCGCTGCGGGCATGGTCACCTCGGTGAGTGCCGTGCAGTTCCAGAACGCGCCGTCACCGATGGTTTCCAACGTGGCGGGCAGGGTGGCGTTCGCCAGCGTGCCGCAGTTCCAGAACGCCTTGTCACCGATCTCGGTCAGCATATCGTTGAAGTTGACGGTGGCGAGCTTGGTGCAACCGGCAAACGCGTAATCATCAACCGTCAGCGTGTTTCTGGGCAAAGTCACCTCGGTCAGCTCAGTGCAGCCGGCGAACGCATACTTACCAATGGTGGTCACGCTGTCGGGGATGGTTACGGCCACGACTGCGGCCAGGTTATAGAATGCCTCGTTACCAATGGCGGCAACGGCACGACCGTTGAACTCTTCGGGAATGACCACGTGGTCGTCACGGGTGGCCTTACCCACGTACTTGACGAGAACCGCGGTGTTACCGTCCGCCTCCTCAAAGGTAAAGGTTCCCTGCTCGGTTACGATGTAGTCCACCTCGGGGGTGTAGTTACCGATCGCATCGGGGTCGCCAAGAGAACCGGCGCAGGATGCCAGCGAGCACAGAAGAAGCGCCGACGCCATCATCAGAGTAAAAATCTTTTTCATGAAAGGATACCTCCGCAAGAATACGATTATATATAACCACATTATACCTCACATTAGCGCAAATGTCAAGCCATTTCCCCTTTTGTTTGTAAATTTTTTTCAAATGAGTTGTGGCGGCGCGCATTGGCCCCGTGTTTTTTGCCGATATTCTTGACAAGAAAAGGAAAATCTGCTATAATACAACGTAAAGAACGCCCCCAAATTTTACCGTACAGAATGGAGGAACCCCCATGCCCCGCTATCAAAAGGAAGCCTTTACCACCGCAGACGGCAGCTATACCCTGAATTTTGCCGTAGATTACCCCGAGGATTTCTCCCCCGACAAGTCCTATCCCGTGCTCATCTACTTCCACGGCATGGGCGGCGTGGGACAGGGTGTGGATTTCATGGCTGAGCGTTGCCCCGTCCAGCGCGACCGCATCCCCACCGATCTGGAGGGCGGCCTTGCCCCCATCCTCGTCATTCCAAGCTGTGACGACTACATGTGGTTCGAGAATTTCGCCAACGTAGTCGCCTTTATCAAGAGCTTCATCGCCCGTGAGTATGTTGACGCTGCCCGCGTTTGCATCGCCGGCTCCAGCATGGGTGGCTACACCTGCTGGATGCTGTCCATCCTGCACCCCGAGCTGTTCTCGGCGGCGGCCATCTGCTGTGGCGGTGGCCCCTACTGGGCGGCTCCCCGCATTACCTTCCCCGTCCGCGCCTACCACGGCAAGTTGGATCAGACCGTCTACCCCCGCGAGAGCGAAACCATGGTGGATTGGCTCTCCCGCTCGGGCGGTCAGGCCGAGCTGTTCCTCTACGACGGCGTCAATCACAACGTCTGGGACTATGCCTACACTGACCCTGACACCTACCGCTGGCTCTTCGCTCAAAGACGAAGCGACAAGTAAAAGAAACCCGCAACGGGCGGCCCTGCCGCCCGTTGCGTCTTTTTTTGAATCTTCAAATTGGGGTTTATCTGGGAGAACGCCGGGGGAACTTCTTGCAAGAAGTTCCCCCGAACCCCCTCAAGAAC
>CAJGEA010000040.1 GCA_904502015.1 uncultured Clostridia bacterium
ACACCTTCCCAACTCGCGCGTTCTCTGCGCGACCGAGTTGGTCGACAGCTGTCGACAACTCGGCAATCTTGGTGTAGGTCACCTTGGGCGCAATCAACGCGGTGCATAAGCACCGCGTGCGCCACCATGTAAGGGAAGGGATTTTCAAGGGAAACCGTAGGTTTCCTCTTGAACGGCGCTTCTTTTGGTACGCCGAGCCCGTAAGGGCGAGGAGGCTTTCGCTGGAGAAAGAAAAGTACATAAAGACAAACAAACAGATAAACCCCAATTTGAAGACAACCGAATAGTTCCAAAGGACATTCCCTTGCAGGAGGCAGGGGCAAAGCCCCTGCATATAATTTACACGATCAGGTAATTGACACCCTCCAGCGATTCGGGGGCATCGGCGGGGGCGGGCTGCAGGTTGTTCGCCGCGCCCAGCGCCGCGAGGGGTGCGTGATACCGCTTAGCCACCGACCACACCGAGTCGCTCGGCGAGGGGAAGCAGATCACGTACTCGCCCCGCCCCCGCGTAACCTCTTCCCCCTCGGTTATATCCGTAAGGGCAGTCAGGGTGGAAGGTTGCGCCGTCCGCAGGCAGACCGCCAGCTCGGCATCCAACCCCACGCGCTCCCCATCCATACGCACACGGCAATGGAGTACCTGCACGCCCCCGCTGTAAGAGATTGGCACGTCGATTGTGGCGGGATTCCCATCCATACCCATCGTGTGAGGCGTTCCGCCCGCGCGGGCGTCAAATTCATAGCGGAAGGGCAGCACCATATCGGCGCTCCCGTACTCCCCATCACGCAAAAGCAACAGTTGCGCGCGGCAGGTGCCGCTGAGCACGCAACGCTCCTTGGCGGGATCGTAGGTCAGCGCCTCGGGCGTTGCCACGGCACACACGTCCACCACCCGCGCCGAGGGATCGATACCCACCTCCTCAAGGGACACCGAATCGCTCAGCGTGAAATTCCCGTTGAAGGCACGCATACCCTGCTCGATGGGATAGGTGGCGTATCGCTCGGCTGTCTTGCGGCGGGTGGAATACATATCCTTGGTGTAGCGCACCTTTTCGTTCGCCTGCGCCATCACCTCGGGCAGAACGCCAACGTCGATATGAAGATGCCCCTCCTCCGCCATCACACTGAGAGAGGCGCACACGGCCCGCGCACAGCACGCACAATTGGGTGTAACGCCCTCCAGCTCCACGCTCTCGGCGAACGGAATCTTGCGGTAGGTCACGGTGGGAGCAACAGCACCCGAGTCCTCCCCTTCCCCGCTTTCTCCCCCCGCGCCGCCGGGGCAAAGGGTGAGCTTAACGGTCGCCTCGCCGCGGCAGTTGACCATGCCCATACCCGCCGTCGCCTCGGTAATCAGCGCTGATCCCTCGGCACAGACCACCCGCCACTCGCCCCCCTCGGCGGGCGTGAGGATCATATCGTCCTGCAGTGGGATGGCATCCCCCATGCCCCAAAGGAGCCGCGAGGCCTCGGCCTCATCAGTCAGCCGCTCCACCGCATCCGACGAGCCGCCGCTGTACCCAACCGACGATTCGGCATACATCCTCGCCCGCGCGTTGACACGGCAGCGGATATTCAGCCGCCGCGGCGCAGTCACCCGTCCGATGGGCGTCTCGGCCGTAGCATCGCAGGTACAGACCAGCGGCTCACCGATCTCCCAACCGTCACGCCCTGCCGCACCGCCGCTGACCTCAGCGGTCAAGCGGTAATCGGCGGACAGCGGCGCGCAGTACAGTCCGTTATCGTTGCCCATATAGAGCACGTAATAATCCAGCGTCCCGCCCAGATCCATGCTCCCGTTCCCCGCGTAGCGGTTGGGCGGCAGAACCGACACCCCAATGCGCAAGAGGCGCTTGATCTCGGGCTGATAATCGGGGAGGGAAAAATCCCCCGCCACCTCGGTCGTGAGCATCTGCTCCCCCAGCGGCACCTGAATCCGCCCGGCTTCCGTATTCCAATCCTTCATGTCCCTCTCTCCTTTGTGCGTGAGATTTTGTTACACTCTATGCCCGCGAAGGGCGGAATATACGCCACAGCTATTGCAAAATTTTTAAAAATGTGGTAGAATACATAGATGTAGAAAAAAACGAGAACTGGAGAAACTATGAGGATCTTTATGCGCTTTTGGCGAGAATACCCCAAGGAGAGTATTCTCGCTCCCCTCTTCAAGCTGCTGGAGGCCTGCTTTGACCTCTGCGTGCCGCTGGTGGTGGCCGCCATCATCGACCGCGGCATAGCCGGTGGTATAGCCGGTGGCATTGCCGGTGGAATGGGCGGTGGGGACGATACCTTCATCTGGCAGATGTGTCTTTTGCTGGTGGGGCTGGCCATCGTGGGTCTGACCTTCGCCATCACCGCGCAGTACTTCTCGGCCAAGGCGGCAGTAGGCTCTGCCACCCGCCTGCGCCACGACCTCTTTGCCCACATGCAATCCTTCACCTACGCGCAGACCGACCGCGTGGGTACGTCCTCCATGATCACCCGCATGACGAGTGACGTAAACCAGCTTCAGGCGGGTGTCAACATCACCCTGCGCCTGTTTCTCCGCTCCCCCATCATCGTCATCGGCGCGATGGTCATGGCGTTCACCATTGATAACCGCGCTGCGGGCATCTTCGCCGTCACCATTCCCCTGCTCTCGGCCGTGGTGTTCGGCGTCATGCTGGGCGGCATTCCCCTCTACCGTCGCGTGCAGACCAAGCTGGATCGCGTAACCGCCGTTACCCGCGAGAACCTCAGCGGCGTGCGCGTCATCCGTGCCTTCGGCAAGGAGGACGAGGAGATCGACGCTTTCCGCACCGTCAACCGCGAGCAGACCTCCCTGCAAAACAAAGCGGGCATGCTCTCGGCCATCATGAACCCCGTGACCTACGTGATGGTTAACTTCGCCGTCATCCTGCTCATCCGCCACGGCGCAAACGAAGTACATATCGGCAACCTCACGCAGGGTGAGGTGGTCGCGCTGGTCAACTACATGGGGCAGATCCTCGTGGAGCTGGTCAAGCTGGCAAGCTCCATCTTCACGGTCACCAAGGCCGTCGCCTGCGGCAACCGCATCGGTGCGGTGCTGGATATGCCTGCGGGCATGGCCGTTCTCCCCGACGGCGAGGGCTACCCCGCCCCTGCCGATGCCGCCGTGTCCTTTGAGGACGTGTCCCTGACCTACGAGTCGGGCGGTGCACCCGCGTTGGACGGCGTGAGCTTCACCGCACAAAAGGGGCAAACCGTGGGTATCATTGGCGGTACGGGCTCGGGCAAGACCACCCTCGTCAACCTCATTCCCCGCTTCTACGAGGCCACCGAGGGGCGCATTTCTGTTTTGGGCAAGGATGTACGCACCCACGAGCTCGCCGCCCTGCGCGAGCGCATCGGCGTCGTGCCCCAAAAGGCCGAGCTGTTCAAGGGTACCATCCGCTCCAATATGCAATGGGGCAAGCCCGATGCCACCGACGAGGAGATCTGGCAAGCCCTCACCGCCGCGCAGGCCGCCGATTTCGTCCGCGAAAAGGAGGGACAACTCGATGCCCCCGTAGAACAGAAGGGACGCAACTTCTCGGGCGGTCAGCGTCAACGCCTCACCATCGCCCGCGCGCTGGTGGGTCGCCCCGAGATCCTGATTCTGGATGACAGCGCCTCCGCGCTGGACTTCGCCACCGACGCCGCCCTGCGAAAAGCCATCCGTGAGCTGGAGCATAAGCCCACCGTCTTTATCATCTCCCAGCGCACCTCCTCCATCCACGCCGCCGACCTGATTCTGGTACTGGACGAGGGGCGCGTGGTGGGCATGGGACGGCACGACGAGCTGCTCGACTCCTGCGAGGTTTACCGCGAGATCCATCTGTCCCAGTTCAAAGGAGGTGAGGGCGCATGAAATCGGCCAAACAGCAAAAGAAATCCAAAGGCACCTTTGCCACCGCGAAAAAGGTACTCAAATACCTGCGCCACTACCGCCTCCTGCTTGCCCTCTCCCTGATCTTTGCCACCGTTGTGGTGGTGCTCACCCTTTATTTGCCCGTACTGACGGGCCGGGCCGTAGACCTGATCGTGGGCAAGGACGACGTGAACTTTGACGGCATTGCCGCCGTCCTGCAAACGAGCGCCATTGTGATCCTCATCACCGCCGCCGCCCAGTGGCTGATGAACGTGTGCAACAACCGCATCACCTTCGGCGTGGTGCGCCGTCTGCGACTTGACGCCTTCCGTCGCATCCAATCTCTGCCCCTCTCCTTTCTCGACCGCCGCCCCGTGGGCGACACGGTCAGCCGTGTCATCGCCGACGCTGACCAGTTCACCGACGGTCTGCTCATGGGCTTTTCCCAATTCTTCACGGGCGTTCTGACCATCGCAGGCACGCTTGGCTTTATGCTCTCCATGAACCTGCCCATGACGCTGTGGGTGGTAGTGGTCACCCCGCTTTCCCTGTTCGTGGCCTCCTTTATCGCCAAATCTACCCACGCCATGTTCAAGCTCCAATCCGAAACCCGTGCCGAGCAGACGGCGCTGGTGGACGAGATGATCGGCTCGCACAAGGCGGTCTCCGCCTTCTCCCACGAGGACGAGGCGCTGGCCGAGTTCGACGAGATCAACGAGCGGCTGGAAAAGGTCTCCCTCCGCGCGGTGTTCTACTCCTCGCTGACCAACCCCTCCACCCGATTTGTCAACAATCTGGTATACGCGGGTGTCGCCCTCATCGGCGCGCTCATCAGCCTGCACGAGCCGTGGGGCATGGTGCTGACCGTCGGTCAGCTCTCCTGCTTCCTCTCCTACGCCAACCAGTACACCAAGCCCTTCAACGAGATATCGGGCGTTGTGACCGAGCTGCAAAACGCCTTGACCTGCGCCGCGCGGCTCTTTGAGCTGATCGAGGCCGATACCGAGATCCCCGATGCCCCCGACGCCACGGTGCTGACCGAGGTGGACGGACGGGTGACGCTCACAAACGTCGCCTTCTCCTACACCCCCGAGCAAGACCTCATCCGCGATCTCAACCTCACCCTTGAGAGCGGTCAACGCGTCGCCATCGTAGGGCCTACGGGATGCGGCAAAACCACCGTCATCAACCTGCTCATGCGCTTCTACGACGTGTGTGAGGGCTCCATCACGGTCAGCGGCCACGACATCCGCACCGTCACCCGTCACTCCCTGCGTGAGAACTACGGCATGGTTCTCCAGGAAACGTGGCTGTCCTCGGGCACGGTACGGGACAACATTGCCTTCGGGCGCCCCGACGCCACCGACGAGGAGGTAATCGCCGCCGCCCGTGCCGCCCACGCCGACGGCTTTATCCGCCGCCTGCCGAACGGCTACCAAACGGTACTCGGCGAGGACGGAGGCTCGCTCTCCCAGGGACAAAAGCAGCTACTCTATATCGCGCGACTGTTCCTCTGCCTGCCCCCCATGCTGATTTTGGACGAGGCGACCTCCTCCATCGACACCCGCACCGAGCTGAAAATCCAGAACGCCTTTGCCAGACTCATGGCGGGGCGTACCTCCTTCATCGTCGCTCACCGTCTCTCCACCATCAAGGAGGCCGACGTGATCCTCGTCATGAAGGACGGTCACATCATTGAGCAAGGCAACCACGCCGCCCTGCTGGCGCAAAACGGCTTCTACGCCCACCTCTACAACAGCCAGTTTGAGGCGTAAAGCAAAGAGGTTGGGTACGAACGTGAAAGCACGTTCGTACCCAACCTCTTATTTTTATTCGAGATTGAGTTTTTTGGTCATGATCCACTGCGTTACGAGCCAGAATGCTGCCATCAAGGCCGCGCTGAGCACGATCGACCCGCAAAAAACCATGTGCAACGTGGCAAAGGGATGATCAGCGATCCACGGCAAAATTCCGTCAAACGCATTGGACATTCCCAACACCGTAAATGCAATAGTGAACACGGTGGAGACGGCTTGTGTGGCAATGTAGTAGATGAAATACGCGCCGACCGCCATGAGGATGCGATTCTTCTTTGCGGTCTGTCCGACCGTGATGCACGCGTAGTAGAGTAGCATCGTCGAGACTACGGAGAGCAGGATCAGAATGAGCATTTCGGCGGCAAACGCAATCGCATGCCCCATGCCCAGCTCAAAGAGAATCTCATCGATCAGGTGCGCGATCAGATTGAAGGCATCGACCAGCTCGGGACCGGCGAACGCGATACATCCTGCCGTGAAAACGGTCAGCAGACAAACGGTCTGCCACGCAATCGCTCCGATCAGCTTAACGAAAATATGCTGCGCGTTGGTAACGGGCAGAGTGAAGGTCAAGTATCCCTCGGCGGAGTACATATTCTTATAAAAGCGCACGATGGCGATCACGACGGAAAGCACCAGAAGCGCGGCGCAAGACACGAAGAGCATCGCAGAAGCCGAGAAGTCCGCGATCTCTGTGATTGCCCTGATCATGCGCGGGTTACTGTCATCGTTGATCAGACTGAACACCCTCGCCATGGCACTGATGACCAAAACGATGGGCAAAAACAAGCTAAAGGTGCGGAAATAGTAGATAAATTCGTGTTTCAGAAGCTTCTTTACCATTTGAATACCTCCCTGAACAGCGCGTCAACGCTCATGCCCTTCTCCTCGCGGATCTCGTCAACCGTCTTATGCAGCACGATCTGCCCATGGTTGATGAAGATTGCCTCGTCCAGCACGGGCTCGATGTCCGAAATGATGTGGGTGGAGATCAGCACCGAGGCATCGGGATTGTAATTGTTGATGATGGTGGAGATGACGTAATCGCGCGTAGCGGGGTCGACCGCCGCGATGGGCTCGTCGAGGATGTAAAGGAGCGCGTTTCGGCTCATCACGAGGATGAGGCATACCTTCTCCTTGTTGCCCTTGGAGAGATTCTTCAGCCGCATATCCTTCGGCACGCCGAGCCGCGCCAGCATCTCGTAAGCGAGCGCAGGCCGGAAATCCTCGTAGAAATCACTGAAAAGATTCACGATCTGCTCAGCGGTCATCCACGACGGCAAAAAATTGTTATCGGGCAGATAGGAAACGATCTTTTTCGTCTCCACACCGGGCGCGTGCCCGCCGACGAGCAAACTGCCCGCGGTGGGGGTCAAGAGGCCGTTGATCAGCTTGATCAGCGTGGTTTTTCCCGATCCGTTCGGGCCTAAAATACCGATGATCTTGCCATGGCCAATGGTAAGGTCTATGTTGTTCAGCGCAAGCACGTTGGCGTACCGTTTGGTCAGCCCCGTACACGTAAGTAACTCGTTCATGACATACCTCCCTGACATTCGTTCAAATATTTGATGATCTCATCCGCATCGCACCCAAGCTGCGACATAGCCGCAAGGTATTCCTCGGTCTTTTTGACACGAAGGGTTCGCACCTCGGCCGCGGCGGCATCGGTGTTTTCGTTGACGTACCACCCCGAGCAGGGCACCGAGTGGATGACTCCGCGTCTCTCCAGCTCCTCCAAGGATTTTTGCACCGTGTTGGGATTGACACCCGCGAGAAGCGCGATCTCCCGCACCGACAAGAGCTTTTCCCCCGCAGCGTATTTTCCTTTCGCGACGGAAACGCAGATCAGCTCGCAGATCTGCGGGCATATCGGACGGGATTTGTCCAGCGTCCAATTCATTCCATCACCTCTTTTTGTATTAGTGTACTATTATTATAATACAGTTAAATCAATTTGTCAAGTAGTTTTTTGAAAAAATTTGGATGCAACTATTCAGCCGGCTTTCAAATTTGGATTTGTCGAGCAGGGGCGTTGCCCCTGCACCCCACCAGAAACTTTTTTTGAAAAAAAGTTTCTGGACTTCAAAAAACTCAAAAAATATATATTTCACAATATATTTTGAAAATATTTTTTGAAGTTTCTTGAAGGGAGTTTGAGGGAAACTTCTTGCAAGAAGTTTCCCTCAAAGCGTTCCCCCGCTCCCCTACAAACCCCAATTTATAACCGCCGACAACGGCATAGCCGAACACAAAAACCGCAGAGGATCGCTCTGCGGTTTTCTGTGCCTGGGTTCTTGCGGTCAGGGTTGCGGTCACTTCTTCGCAATATACTGAATACTGGTAACGTATCCGTCGCGGCAGATGAAATTGAGCTCCATGCCGTCAGCGGCATAGACCAGCGACTCACCGCGCTCGGTGGGGGTAGCCGACTTCATAGCCGCCTTGGCGTCCTCGGCGCTCATGCCCACGTACACACCCTCAGGAGTCTTGACCGAGTCGTCGGTCAGCTCGATCTTATTGATCACGTCGGCGCTCTTGCCGGGCTCGGTGTAGACGCGGAATCCCGCGTAGGTGTAGACCTTGTCGGTGCCGTCAAACTCGCCGCAGGAGGGGGACTCGCCGTAATTCTTGGGCGTGCCCAACTTGGAAATCGTGTCCTCGGCAGGGGTGTTGACCGCCACGGTCACGTCGCCCGACTTGAAGACGTAGCCCGACGCTCCGCTACCGCCGCCGCAAGCAACGGCGCAGGCAAGCAGAGTCAGGGCAACCAGTACACACGCTATAACGCGAATCAGATTCTTTTTCATATCAGGAATTTCCTTTCATCATATCGTCTTTTCGTTGGTAGTAGGAATCCACCCGACGCGCCCATACGGTAGCAAAGAGGTTGTCGCCGCGGCGGTCAGGGATCTCGTGACGCTCTTGCAGGATAGCGCCAAAGTAGCGGGAGAGCTTTTCTGCCCCGCTCGCGTTGAGGTGAACGCCCTTATCGTAGGTGTCGGTGGTCATATCCAGTCCGATCTCATCCGACTTGGGAATGAGATTGTAGTAGGTAAGTCCGTGCGCCTCGGCGTAGTCAACGATCTGCTCGTCCCACTCATCGTACCAATGGTAGCCCCACGAATCGGTGGGGGCTTTGATCAGAATGAGCTCAATGCCCCGCTCGCGGCACAGCGCCTCCATTTTGTCGAGGTACGCCATGGCGGTCGCGGGCAGAGTGGGATCGGCCAGCGGGCTGATTGGCTGATCGGCATCGGCATCGGGTGGCACGACAGCGGTCTGCATAAGGTAGCCGCTGTCGGTCTCGGCGGGCTTACCGCCAAAGGCGTAGCGGAAATCCTCGGCCGTCAGCTCGTCCCACCGCCCGTGGTAACGGAGCAGAGGAAAGACGTAGGAGACAAAGCTCTCCTCCTCGGTCATAGAGGCACGGATGGCGTCCACCTTGGAGGCCGACCACGCCATGCCGTCGAGGTTGAGGCGGTTGTAGCCCTCCTTCTGGGGCGTGCCGTACTTGAGAGCGAGAACGTTATACACCACCGCCTTGGGGGTTTCGTAGCGCAGAGCATCCTCCAGCAGGTAGTAGGAATGCCACACGAGCTGCTGAGCGCCGCCACGGACGTAGGAGGAAATGCCGTACTCCTCCCACAAGGTGGCAGGCACGAAGGATTCATACACCTCGCAATCCCCGATGAACAGCACGTCGTGGTTTGTTTCGGCCACGGCGGCGTAGTATTCCTCGGTCAGCGAGCCCTCGCGGGAAGTGGTGATATACTTTGGCATCAGAATGCGGTCAAAGACCGCCAGCGCGCCGCCCAGAATCAGGACAGCGACGAGGATACAGAGGGCACGGGTCAGACGGGGGTGTTTTGCGTTCCTATTCATAGCCACACCTCCTTAAAACTGCCCGTAGATGAAGTCGCCCGCATCAAAACCGATGCCGTAGCTGCCAAACAGCAGGATGACCAGCACCAGCGCCGAGCAAGCGGCCGTCCACAGAACGGGGCGATGGACAAGGCGATCTGCCACGGAAGATTTCTTGCCCGCACGGCTGACGAAGAACACGGCAATCACCGCACAACCAACCACAATCCATGCAGGGACAGACAACTCGAGTTCGGTCAGCGCACGTCCGTCGAACAGCTCGCGCCACGTGTCGAATCTCCAAAAGATGGAGCCGAACGCCTTGGCCGTCACGGGGACGTTGCGGTAGCAATCCAGAATGCGGATGCTGCCCATGAGGAAGAACGTCCGCACCGCACAGAAATATCCGTAGCCCGAGGTGCCTCCCAGCTTGGGAAAACGCTTGTGGAATCTCGCGTACAGCGGCTCACACTCACGGGACGCAAGAATTACAACACCATTGAGCAGGCCCCACACGATGAAATTCCAGGACGCACCGTGCCACAAACCCGTGAGGAACCACGTCACCAACGTGGCAAAATACACGGGCATCCGCATACCCACGGCACGGCCAAGGTGGGCGCGACTCCATTTGGAAAATTTCTGCATGGGACGGCAGATGGAGAGGGGGTAGAACACGTAATCGGTAAACCACGATCCCATCGTGATGTGCCAGCGGTTCCAATACTCGGCGGTGTTGCGGGAGGAAAAGGGGTGCTTGAAATTCTCCTGCACAGTCAAGCCCAGCATCCGCGCATAACCGATGGTGACGTCGATACCGCCCGTAAAGTCGCCGTAAATGGCGGCGGAGTAGAGGACGATGAGTAAAAAGACGTACATACCCTCGTAGCGATCGGGGGCGGACACGATGGTTCGCACCGCCACCATAACGGTGTCGGCAATGACCAGCTTCTTAAAGTAGCCCCACAGAACGCGAACAAAGCCCACCGAAAGGTTGCCCCACTCCGCCTTGTGCGGCGCGCACAGTTGGGGGGCGAGGTCGGCGTAGCGGCTGATCGGGCCTTGCGTAACCGCAGGGAAAAAGGACACGAACAGAGCGTACTTTGCCACGTTGGTCGCCGCCTCGGTCTTGCCGCGGTAGACGTCGATTATGTAAGCCGTAGATCGGAAGACGTAAAAGGAAATGCCGAGAGGCAGGATCAGGGCGGGCACGGGCAGCTTTCCCGCACCGAACAGCGACAGCATGCCGTTGATGCTCTCCAGCGTAAAGCCGGTATACTTCAGCACGCCCAGCATGCCGAAGTTGAACGCAAGTCCCACGACCAGTAGAACGAAGCGCTTTGCCTTCCCTGCCGCCTTGTATTCCTTGCGCGCCTCCTTGGTCATCTCGGCGCGGTGCTCGGCGAGATACGCTTCATCCCTCGCGGCGTGACGCGAGATCAGGCGGGCAACGGTATAGGTCGAGGCAATGGTCAGCAGGATGAAGGGCAGATACCAGCCCCCTGCGGCGGCGTAGAACAGACCGCTTGCCGCGAGAAGCACCACCCATTGCGCCCGCGCGGGCACAAGGTAGTACACAAGCACGGTCAAGGCAGCAAAGAGAACAAAGGTCAGCGTGGTAAAGCTCATCCTCGATCAGTCCTCGTCCAGACGGCTGATGAGCGCCCACAGCGCGGCGGCGGAATCAAAATTCTCGGGCAGGATCTCCTCGGCGGGGATCTGCACGTCAAAGCGATCCGAGATCTCGGTGATCAGGCTGACAATGTCCAGCGAGTTGAGGATACCGTTCTCGATCAGCCCTTCCTCGGTCGCAAAATCCACGTCACCGTGCAGTTCACTCAAAATTTCAATCAATTCGTTCATAATAGTACTCCTTTATTTTTGCGGGGCACATTTTTGGGGCGTCGCCCCAAACCCCACCAAACTTTTCTTGAAAGAAAAGTTTGGATCAAAAGAACTTCAATAAATATATTTTTATGTAAAGTTTTTGGGAATCCAAAACCCTTTTTTCAAAAAGGGTTTTGGCGGGTTCCAAGGGCAGAGCCCTTGGCAGGGTCAAGGGGCAAAGCCCCTTGCGTTCCCCTCCTTACCCCTGCTCTGCTCGCTCTCGCAGGCCACGGCGGTCGATCTTGCCGTTGGGGGTGAGGGGCATAGCG
>CAJGEA010000041.1 GCA_904502015.1 uncultured Clostridia bacterium
GTCTGCAGGGTCAACACCGTTTCCAAGGCTCTTATGCATTGCACGGCCCTGACCGTCAACTACCCAACCGTGTGTAAGAACCTGCTTGAAGGGAGCGCCCTTGTCAAGCGCACCAACGCTGGTAAGGAGCGACGCCTGGAACCAACCGCGGTACTGGTCTGCGCCCTCAAGATAAACGTCCGCAGGCCAAAGCTCGGGCGTATCCTTCATAAGAGATGCAAAATGAGTTGAACCGGAGTCGAACCAACAGTCAAGCGTGTCCTTCTCCTTATTAAACTCCTTGCCTCCGCAGTGCGGGCAGGTAAATCCTTCGGGAGCAAGCTCCATAGCTTCCTTCTCGAACCAGATGTTGGAGCCGAACTCGTCGAACAGCTTCGAAATCTTCTCGATGGAAGCGGGAGTGGACACGGGCTTCTCGCAATCACAGCAGTAGAACACGGGAATGGGCAGACCCCAACGGCGCTGACGGGAGATACACCAGTCGCTGCGCTCGCGGATCATGGACTCCATGCGGTCGCCGCCCCATGCGGGGAACCACTCCACGTTCTCAATGGCCTTGACGGCCTGATCCTTGAAGGACTCCACCGAGCAGAACCACTGGGGGGTAGCGCGGAAGATGACGGGCTTCTTGCAGCGGTCATGGTGGGGATAGGAGTGCATGATCTCCTCAGAGGCAAAGAGCATGCCACTCTCGGCCATGTCGGCCTTGATGACGGGGTTGGAATCCTCGGTCTTCATGCCGGCATACTTGCCTGCGTACTCGGTGTGACGGCCGTAGTCGTCCACGGGTACCACAAGGTCCAGACCGTAACGCATACCCGTCTGATAGTCGTCGGCACCAAAACCGGGGGCAGTATGAACGCAACCGGTACCGCTGTCCATGGTGACGTACTCGGCGTTGACGAGCAGAGAGGTCTTATCCAGGAAGGGGTGCTTGGCCAGCATGCGCTCGAAGAACTCGCCGGGATAGGTGGCGAGGATCTCGTAATTTTCAAAGCCGCCCATCTTCATGGTCTTCTCGGTAAGCGCCTCGGCCATGATGTAAATCTCGCCGTTCTCGGCCTTGACCAGCACGTAGCTGTCGCGGGGATGCAGGCAGATACCCATGTTGCCGGGCAGAGTCCAGATGGTGGTGGTCCAAATGACAAAGAACATTTTGGAAGTGTCAAACTCGCCCAGCTTGCCCAGATCGTCGTGCATGGGGAACTTGACGTAGACGGAGGTACAGGGATCGTCCTTATACTCGATATCGGCCTCAGCCACGGCGGTGGCGCAGAAGGGACACCAGGTAACGGGCTTCAGTCCCTTGTAGATGTAGCCCTTGTCGAACATACGGCCGAAAATCTTGACCTCCTGACCCTCGAAGTGGCGATCCATGGTGCGATAAGGATGCTCCCAATCGCCCACAACGCCCAGGCGCTTAAAGCCTGCCATCTGCTTCTGGATGAAGTCCTCTGCAAACTCCTCGCAAGCCTTTCGGAACTCGGGGACCGTCATTTCCTTATTCAGCTTCTTTTTGGAGTTCTCGATCGCGCGCTCAATGGGCAGACCGTGGTTATCCCAACCGGGAATATAGGGGGTGTAGTGACCCATCATGGCCTGAGAACGGACGATGAAATCCTTCAGGGTCTTGTTCAGGGCGTGGCCCATGTGGATAAAGCCGTTGGAGAAGGGAGGGCCATCGTGGAGAACGAAGGGGGGCTTATCCTTGTTCTTCTCCAGCATCGTATTGTAGAGGTCAATGCTCTCCCAATAATTCAGGGTATCGGGCTCGCGCTGGGGCAGACCCGCCTTCATGGGGAAGGAGGTCTGAGGCAGATTCAGAGTGCTGTTGTAATCCTTGGACATTGGTTTTCAAAGCTCCTTATGTTATGTATGAATTTACTTTTTATAGAATATCGGCGGAGTACGCCGTTATTTTCAAGATTAAGGCCACCGATAGGCATCGGTGCGGAAGATGAACGCAGGCTTGGGGGGCGCGGTTCAAATGTACTTCCCCGCCACCAGCCGTATTCTTCCCTTCCGTGTCGTCCCATCGAAGGTATGAACGGCAAATTTTCCGTACCCCCGCACCGAAATAACGGAAGGCGCATCCACGGTGACCGCGCAATCCTCCACGATTTCATAGTCCAGCTCCACGAGTCCCGACCGCACGGCGGTCTGTGCCTTGTCGCGGGAGAGATTGCAGAGAGCCGCAACCACGCAGTCCAGCCGCTCGGAGGCGACGGTATCGCTGACGGGGGAAAGTCGGCGGGCAAGCGAGATGGATTCTCCCTCGGGCAAGCGGGAGACGCGCACGGCATCGGTCGCCACGCGCTCCAGATGGGTCATAAGAAAATCGGCAATGGGTGCCCCGCACAGAACAACCGCCTCACGGTCGTCGGCAACCGCCACGTCACCCAGAGCGTCACGATCCAGCCCCAGACCCAGTATGGAACCAAGATAATCGCGGTGCGTCAGTACACGAAAGCCCGAGCCGCGGATCCGCAGAGGGATCGCCAGATCGGAGAGCTCCTGCGCCGTATCGTCAAAGCCCGCCTCGCACAGCGCGCAAACGGGATCGGCCGCAAGTGCGTCGGGTTCGACAGCCCCCTCCAGATAGTCGGGGAGCAGGATCATCCGCACCCGTTCGGCCTCGGGGTAACCGCCCCATGCCAGCGCCGTGCCAGCCGACATACGCGCCGCCAGATAGGCACGAGCGTACTTGACCTCACGGGGCGTGAGGTAGGAGGTTGCCGCAAGCTCACCCCGTGCCGCGGCCTCACAGAGGTCGTCAAGCCGAGAGATCAGTGCGGCAATCTCTCCATCGGGCGCGAAAAAAACTTGTTTCATATCAGACTAAAAAAGAGTTTTCCAGAACCACGCTCAGAATCATGAGCAGAATGGTGGTGATGAAGTAGGGCATATCCAGGGGAACGCCCATAAACCACCCGAAACGCGCGCAAAGCTGGCGCACGGGCAGGATCACGGGCTCGGTAATGACGTAGAGCAGGTTCACAAAGATATTTTGCCCCGGCATGAAGAACCACGACAGGATGGCACGCACCATCATGGCGATGAGCAGAATATCCACGAACCACACGGCGCATTGCACCACAAGGTAGATCGCTCCGTTCATACGCATCCCTCCTCTCGGGGCCGGCAGGACTTACTCGGCATCCTCGTCGGAATCCTCCTCGTCGTAGCCGTCCTCATACTCCTCGTACTCGTCGTACTCATCGTATTCTTCGTACTCGTCCTCATCCTCCTCGGGAATGTCCAGCTCTTCCTCGTCCACCTCGACGCCGTTGGGAGCAATCACGATGATCTCGGGGGAGGTGCGGAACATCTCCGCCTCCAGCGCCAGAGCCGCGCCCATCATGTAATCGAACAGGCGAAGCAGGTTTTCGGTATCCAATTTGGATACGCGAACCACTACGATGTGACCCGACGCCATACCCCTGACGATGGCCTCACGGCAATCCTTGTAGGTAGCAGGGGTAAAGTACAGATGCTCGGGCTTAACCTCCTCGGGAGCGGGCTCCTCGTGGCGGGGCTCCTCCTCATAGACACGATCACGGTAAACGGGAGCGGGATCGTCATAGTAGCCGCGATCATCCGAGCGACGGTCGTCATAACGACGGTCGTCATAACGACGGTCATCCGCATAGCGGTCGTCACCGCGGCGGTCGTCGTAACGGCGGTCGTCACCGCGGCGGTCGTCATAACGACGGTCATCCGCATAGCGATCGTCACCGCGGCGGTCGTCGTAACGGCGATCGTCACCGTGGCGATCGTCACGGCGATCGTCGCCACCGCGATTGTCGGGGTAGGAGCCTACGTAGTAATCACTGTCATAGCCCGTATCCAGGTCAGTATCGGTTTCGGGCTGGCGGTTGAGCTTCTTCCAAAAATCCTTCATGTTTCTGTTCCTCTTTTTCTCTTTTATTGATTTTCGTTTGGTTTTATGTCAATGTTTTTGCGTTTTGGTTGTTGTGTCTTGAAACGATCTGCGGTCATTTCCCGGCGAACAGCGTGCGTCCCACGCGCACAAGGGTAGCGCCCTCGGCGGCGGCAACGGCGTAGGATTCCGACATACCCATAGAGAGTATCATGTCCTCCCCGCTCATGGGCAAGGTTCTCCAGATCTCCTCGCACAGCGTGCGGGTGTCTCCGAAATAGCAATGATACTCCTCGTCGGTGGAGCGCGGGGCCATAGTCATAAAGCCGCGCAGGCGCAGGTGGGGAAATCCCCCGCCCGTGATCAGCCGCGCAAAGTCGGCCGCCGCCTCGGGGGCGATGCCGCTCTTGCTCTCCTCGTGCCCCGAATTGATCTCAATGAGCACATCCACCGTGCGGTCAATCCTCGCGGCTTGCCGCTCGATCTCCTTGGCTAATTTCTCGGAGTCCAGCGATTGGATCATATCCACCTTATCGATGATGTACTTGACCTTGTTGGTCTGAAGCGTGCCTATGAAGTGAAACGAGATACCCGCCTCATGCAGCGGCTCGTATCGCTCAAGCAGCTGTTGAACGCGATTCTCCCCCACCACGGATATGCCCTGCTCGCGGTGCAGGTGCAGGATCTCCTCCACCTCAGCGCTCTTGATCGCCGCTGTGAGCAGTACCCGCGCGGGATCGCGCCCCGCCGCGATGCAGGCGTCGCGGATACACGCGCGCACAATGTCTGCGTTTTTATCCAGATAATCGAATGACATAATCTATACTCCGTACTCCGTTTATAGCGTATAGCGGTACTCGGCAGAGGTGACGGTCAATCAACTGATGACCTTACCCTCGTGCAGCTCGGTGCCGCTCGTAATAATCTTGTCGTTGATGTTGAGGAAGCTCCAGCCGTCGGCTGTGAGCTTGTCCCGCTCACCCTCGTCCAGACCTTCCAGCATGGCTTTGATATCCCCGTAGGTTTCAGCAATGACGTAGCCCTCGTGCTTCACCTTGATGCGGATCTTACGGAACTCCACCACGTTGCCCGACAGGATATACACCCCTCGGACGGGCTCACCCCCCGCGGGGGACGGCAGGGTGACGATGGCCTCGGCGGGAATGCGATAACCGCCAATGGAATGCGTCACGGTTTCCACCGTGATGCGGCGGTCAAAGGAAAAGCCCTCGGGCATGGCCTGCGTTTTGAAAACCAGAAGCGCGCCGCCCGCATCGGGCACCATACGCGCCACCGTCATGTCGATCACGACGTCGCCGCTCTCACCGCACAGCATGGAGTAGCGGCCTCCCACCTCGAAATGCGCCGCATCGGTCAGGGATACGTAGGCGGCGGCGTACCACTCGGGGCTATACACCATTTTGCCAACGGCACCCGTAGGCGTGGGCGCGGCGCCGCATTCGGTCATGGCAAGGAACTCCTCGGCGGTCATGGTCATGGCGTCGGCGTACGGGAACACGCCCTCGTAGCCGTCCAGGTCGTAGTAGAAGTACCCGCCCCGATCGGTCTGCAAATGACCGACGGCGGTAAGCTCGGCAACCAGCGCCGCTTGCTCGGCTCGCAGGGCAGACGCGCTGACGCCCTCGGCAGAGCCCGTCAGAACCTCGTACCGCCCCAGCGCACGGAGCATACGGTCGGCGTATCCGCCCACGGCAGAAAGATCTCCCCGCTCGACGGCTTCTAAAACACCCAAATACCCGTCATCAATGACGGCCACGGCATCACGCACGTCGTCGGGCGTTCCCTGCCCTCCCTCAGCCTCCAGCAGAGCAATACGGTCGGAGTATGTGTTGAGAAGAATCTGCAAAAGCCCGGCATACTCGGCAGCCTCGGAAGCGTACGCCGTCCCCATTGAGGAGCCGACCCGCACCTTCTCGCCGTTCTGCACGGTATAGAGGCAGACGTTACTGCCCGGGGAAACCATAACAGCCTCTTCGCGGAACAGGTACAGATCCATTTGCACGTAGGCTTGGTCTACGATCTCCTGGGTACGCAGGGTGGAAAGTCCCACCGTGAGGTGGCGCGCCACCTGATAAGCGGAAAACCCGATCACACCGAAGAGCAGGATCACGAGCCCCGCTTGCAGAACCGAGCGGCGCGGACGGAAGCGACGGCACAGGGCGGCAAGTCTGCGGGCATATTCGTAAATGACGGTTGCCATGGCGACCTCCTTTGCGTGTGCGGTACCGCTCGCGTTTTCCAAACGGACAAACGGGTAAACTATAAAGTATAGTATAACACAAAAATACAATCAGGAAAATAGATTTTCCGCATTGTTTACAATATCTTTAAAATCTTTGATCTCCCCACCCTCATCCACGGTGATCCACGACACGTAGGGTTTGGCGGAGAACCACGTAATCTGCCGTTTGGCGTAGCGTCGAGTCGCCATTTTAAGGGTTTCTGTGCAGGACTGCAGTGTAGCCATGCCATCCAGATAGGGAAACAGCTCCTTGTAGCCGATGGCCTGGGCCGCGGTTTGGCAAATGTCGAACACGCCCATCTCGCGCAGGCGGCGGGTTTCCTCTGCAAGCCCCTGCTCCAGCATGATATCCACGCGGCGGTCAATGCGGTCGTAGAGCAGCGCGCGGCTTTCGTAATGCAGGCCGATTACGGTCGCATCATAGGGGCAATCGGGCACGCGGGACTCGCGATCCAGCTCGCTCTTTTTCCGTCCCGTCGTGCGGCATATCTCAATGGCGCGCGCCACCCGCTTGACGTTGTTGGGATGGATGGCGTCGGCACTCTCGGGGTCAAGCTCACGAAGCATGGCGTGCAGCGCATCGTTGCCCTCCCGCTCGGCCAGCTCGCACAGCTCGCGGCGCAGGGTGGGGTCGCTGTCGGTCACCTCAAACGTACCGCCGCGCAGAAAGGCGTCGAGATACAGTCCCGTGCCACCGCATAGAATGGGCAATTTCCCGCGCGAGAGGATATCGTCCACAGCCGCCCGCGCGTCCCGCACGTAGTCGGCGCAGGAATATCCGCTCGGATCGGTGGGGGACACGATATCCATGAGGTGATGCGGCACGCCCCGCCGCTCGGCGGCGTCGGGCTTGGCGGTGCCGATATTCATATCCCGATAGATCTGCATGGAGTCGCAGGACACCACCTCGCCGCCGTGACGCAGGGCCAGTTCAACCGCAAGGGCGGTCTTGCCGCTCGCCGTACTGCCCACCACCGCGAGGATGCGGGGCTTATTGTTTAACAGGGCTTGGCTCACAGCTCGATGATCTGGGTGCCGTTCATGAGGATGTAATGCTCCTTGACACCCAGCTCCTCCATCCAGCCCTGAACCTCAATGGTCTTCCAGCCGTGGGTGTTGTAGCCCAGTCCCGCGTCGTTATCCCACAGCCACTTGGGGGTACACCACAGGCACGCGGTGGGGGCAACGGCCTCGTAGAAATCCTTTTTTACGCCGTTCTGACCGTGGTGGGCCATCTGGACGTAGTCGGCCTTGAGCTTGTCCGTCCCCGCGTACAGCGCGAGGATGCGGTCGCCCTCTTCCTCACCGGCGTCGCCGAGGAACAGGATTTTCTTGCCGCCCAGCGTCATCATGAACACCATGGTGGAATTATTGACGAAGTTGCACTGGATCTCGCAGTTGGGGGTATAGAGAATCTCGATGTGCGCCTCGCCGATGTCGTAGGTATCAAAGCCATAGGGCGTGAGAACCTTGTCGGCAAAGCGGGGGAGATTCGCCTGAAATTCCTCAATGGCGCGGTCATAGCCACGACCCTCGCGTGAGCAGTACTGAATCGAGGGGAAGTTGTAGTAGACGTGATCCACCGTGATCTTGTCCCAATGCTTCTCCACGACCTCGTTGAAGCAGGAGATATGGTCGAGGTGGGCATGGCTGAAGATCCACGCGTCCACATGGGGGATATCCTGCCCCGTGATATCGCGCAGGTAGGTCAGCATATTCTCGGCATCCTGACGGAAGCCGCCGTCGATGACGATCACGTGGTCGTCGGCAGTGGTGATGATATAGCTGTTCATCTGAGTGCCCGTAACGGAATTGAGCTGGTAGATGGTATTTTTCATGGTAATGTATCCTTTCGTGAATTAATGTATTATGTGCAACGCCGTATTGCGCCGATTATTGGATGAACATCGCATCGCCGAACGAGAAGAAACGATATTTTTCCTCCACTGCCGTCCTATACGCCTCCATGACCGTCTCGCGGTCATAGAACGCCGACACCAGCATGAGCAGGGTGGATTCGGGCAGGTGGAAATTGGTGATGAGCGCGTCCACCGCCTTGAAGCGGTAGCCGGGGTAAATGAAAATACCCGTGTCGGCATCCATAGCGTGGACGATTCCCTGCTCGTCGGAGGCGCTCTCCAGCGTGCGGCAGGAGGTGGTTCCCACGCAGATTACCCGTCCGCCCGCGGCGCGGCGCTCGTTAATGATTCGTGCCGACTCGGCAGGCACCGAGAAAAACTCGGTGTGCATGACGTGGTCGGTGATGGCGTCCTCCTTGACGGGTCGGAAGGTACCGAGTCCCACGTGGAGCATGACGGGGGCGATGGCAACGCCCTTCTCCCGCAGCGCGTCCAGCAGCTCGGGTGTGAAATGCAGGCCCGCGGTGGGTGCCGCCGCCGAGCCCTCGATCTTGGCGTAGACCGTCTGGTAGCGGTCGTTGTCCCTCAGCTGCTCGGTGATGTAGGGCGGCAGGGGCATCAGACCGATCTCGTGGAGGATGTTGTAGATATTTTCGTACTTGTCGCGGTCGAAATCAAAGCGGATGAGGCGGTTTCCCTCCTCCACCATGTCCACGACCTCACCCGTGAGCATTCCCTCGCCGAACACCATGCGGTGGCCGATGCGGGCGCGCTTGCCGGGCTTAACCAGGCATTCCCAGGTGTCCACCTCGCGCTGGCGGAGCAGCAGCAGCTCCACCGCCGCCTCGGGGCGCCCCTCGGCGTGTCCGTACAGGCGGGCGGGAATGACCTTGGAGTTATTGATAACCAGCACGTCCCCGGGACGGATGTGCTCCAGAATATCGTAAAAGTGCTTATGCTCCACGGTGCGGCTCGCGCGGTCCAGCACCATGAGGCGGGAGGTATCTCGCTTCTCCATCGGGTGCTGGGCGATGAGCTCGGGCGGGAGCTCGTAGGCAAAATCCGCCGTGCGCAAATCGGTGGCGGGGCGGTCGTTTATGATTGGGGTATCACTCATAAAAGCGGAAATCCTTTCCTCGGTCGGGGTCTTGCGACAGTCCAATCGACCGAATGCGGCATATATTGACAGCAGGTAGTGTTCCTGCCTTCACCCCCAAGGAGAAGCGGAATCGCTCCCGCGGGGTAAAAATCACATCTAATCCTTATTATATAACAAATCGGCAAAAATTGCAAGAGCTTTGCACGTTTTCCTTACATTTTTTGCTCAAATTTTCTCTCGTTTTGAACCTCCCGTACTCCCATCCCATACAAGAGAAAGGTACAAAGTATGAAACCATCAAGCCCCCTGTTATTTGAGGGCTGCGGCACCGCCCTCGTCACGCCCATGCGTGGGGGTGACATTGACAAGACTGCCTTCACCGCGCTCGTCACCATGCAGATCGAAGAGGGGGCAGACGCCCTCATCGTCTGCGGCACGACGGGCGAATCCCCTACCCTGACCGACCGAGAGAAGCATTGGCTCTTCTCCGAGGCGGTGCGTGTGAGCCGCGCCTCGGGACGGCGTATCCCCGTGATCGCGGGCACGGGGAGCAACAACACCACCCGCGCCGTGGAGCTCTCCCGTTTGGCGGAGGCCTGCGGCTGTGACGGGTTGCTCGTGGTCACGCCCTACTACAACAAGGCATCGGAATGTGGCCTCGTCCGCCACTACGAAACCGTGGCCGACGCGGTCAATATCCCTCTCATCGTCTACCACGTCCCTTCCCGCACGGGGTGCAAAATGCCCCTCTCGGTCTGTCGGACTCTGGCGCTTCACCCCCGCATCGTGGGCATCAAGGATGCCACGGGTGACCTCTCCTTTGCGGCGCACGTGGCGTTGGAATGCGGTGACGGTCTGCCCTTGTATGCGGGCTGTGACGACGTGATCGTTCCCCTTCTGTCGGTCGGCGGGCGGGGGGTGATCTCGGTCGTGTCCAACCTCATCCCCGCTCTCGTCAGCCGTCTGTGCCGCCTCTGGCGGGACGGCAAGGCCGCCGAGGCCGCCCGTGAGCAGCTCGCCCTTCTGCCCCTCTGCGACGCGCTGTTTTCAGATGTGAATCCCATCCCCGTCAAGTACGCGCTCTCCTGCCTCGGGCTGTGCGCCGACGAGCTGCGCCTACCCCTCACCACCGCCGAGCCGCACACCCGCGAGAAAATCCGCGCCGCCATGACGGCGTACGGACTTTTGTGACTTCGCACAACGCGGCGGTGGGAAATTGGTCAAAAGGGAGAAATAGCGGGCATACCCTTGCCAAAGTGCGGCGGTTGTGGTACAATAAAATGGAATATGCGCGGGTGGACGTACCGCCCGCAGGAAAAATACAAGCATACGTACAGAAAGGGATACCGCCATGAGCCACGAAACTGCAACCGTTGAAACGAAAATGTCCCCCGAGATGACCGAGGCCTACCGCAAGATGCTCGCCGCCGCCGACGAGGTGGAAAAAGTCGTCGTGGGTAAACGCACCGAGATCCTGCTCATTCTGACCGCCATGCTGGCAGGCGCGCACGTTCTCGTTGAGGACGTTCCCGGCACGGGCAAGACCACCCTCGCCTCCACCCTCGCCAAGGTCACGGGACTCAACTTCAAGCGCGCCCAGTTCACCCCCGACGTTATGGCGTCTGACATCACGGGCTTCCACATCTACAACCGCAAGAAGGAGCAGTTCGAGTTCCGCGAGGGCCTGGTTATGTGCAACCTTCTGCTCGCCGACGAGATCAACCGTGCCTCCCCCAAGACGCAATCCGCACTCCTTGAGGCGATGGAGGAGGGACGCGTCACGGTGGACGGCAACACCGCCGAGATCCCCGATCCCTTCATGGTCATTGCCACCCAAAACCCCGCAGGCTACGTGGGTACGTATCCTCTGCCCGAGGCACAGCTTGACCGCTTTGCCCTCAAGCTCAGCATGGGCTATCCCGCCGCCTCCGAGGAGATCGCCATCATCAAGGCGCGCCGCGCCGACAACCCGCTGGACAGCGTGCGCGCCATCCTCGCCGAGAACGAGCTGCGCGCCATCAAGGAGCAGGTGACCTCGGTACATATCGACGACGAGCTGTACACCTACATCGTCACGCTGGTGACCGCCACCCGCCGTCACCCCTCTCTGGCGTTGGGCGCATCCCCCCGTGCCTCGGTCGCGCTCGTGCATCTGGCACAGGCTTACGCCTTCCTGCACGGCAGGGACTTCGTTCTGCCCGACGATATCGCTGCACTGTTCCGCCACGCCATTGCCCACCGTCTGATGCTCCGTCAAGAGGCCAAGCTGGCGCACAAGACCGCGCAGGATATCCTGACCGAGATCCTCCAGACCACCGACGTTCCCTACAAGGGCAAGCGCAACGCGGGCAAGTAACGGGAGCGTTCCATGGAAATGAAGCAATGTCCCAACTGCGGGAAATACGTCGCCGCTGACCGCACCTACTGCATGAACTGCGGCACGACGCTCGGCATACGCTGTCCATCGTGCAATCTGGTCGTGCCCGTAGGAACGAAGGTCTGTACGGAATGCGGAAACTCGCTGGTGGAAAAGAAAAAAATGCAGGCACCGCCCGCGTGGCTGTGGATGAAAAAGCACGCCCGCGCGCTCAC